>WQSY01000097.1 GCA_009787585.1 Candidatus Bathycorpusculum sp.
TGATGTGGTTATTGGTACATTGAAAAAAAGAAAGCTGGAACGGGTAAGTAAATCTAGTTTATCTTTTAATCCATAGAGATTCGTCAAAAATCACTGTTGAGTTTGTTTGTGTTGAGGCAGCAGGGATGGGTGAGGTGTGGTCTTTGTTCATGATAAGGGGTATCGGTGTTGGTTTTGGTATGTGATGATCATAGACGGGTGTGGTTTTGGTGTATACGTTTGGTATGTGGGAGTATCGTGTTTTGGAGGAGGCTGCTTTTGTTTTTGAGGCTTTTTAATATTTTGAAGGTGTTTGTGGTTGGTAATTATATGTGTGAAAAGATTTTTGGTGTTGATAAGTTTTTGGTTGGTAAGTGTAATACGCAGAGAATTGAGTGTAAGTATTTGTTGTTGTGTATTTGGGTGAGTGGTTGGTGCGAAGAATTTTTTGGTTTTCGAAGTCTCTTCAGATGCACAAGGTGGTAGTTGGTTTATGTATTAATGTGAAATTTTTCAAACGACCCCTTTCATAAACCAATGTTTAACACTATCTTTCAAGTGGCTCGCAATTTTTGAAGGCAGTTTCAGAAAGCATGTGTAGCATAGCTAAATTAGATGTTTATCAAAAGATGGACAATATTGTAGAAGATCTTAACATTAAAAAAAGTACGGAAAGTCTGGCATCTTTAAAATCAAAGAAAATAATTGAAATTTTCAAAGCTGTTGGAGTAGATGTGAATTCTTATGGGTTGCTTAGTATGTACGATAAAGAAAATGCTATAAGTGAAGCACTAAAGAAGCTTACGTCTGACCAATTTGATAAGTTAGCTGATGTATATGCTAAAATGATAGAACGGGAATATAGGTCTTTTTTTGAAAGTTAAAGGTGTGTTCTGACTGTTAAGTGTTGTTTGTTTGTTTGGGTTTTGGGTTTAGGTTTGTTTTTGGTTTGTTGAGCGGTATTCTGCAAATTGGGTGTAAAATTTTTTCTGTAAATGTGTCCAAGTTCCATTAAAATGGTTAATTTTTGGCGTTATTTTTTCGGTTGATTTATATATTGGTGTTTTAACTATGGTTGTGCATTAAAGAGGAATATCTTAAATATGGGTTCCAAGTCTCCAAGAGGCGAATTTGCCGCAAGGCAATTGGCAAAGAAACGGAAAAATTTCCGTTGGCATGATCGTTACTTTAACAGGCGTATGCTTATGCTAGATGAAAAAGTTGACCCTATGCAGGGTGCGCCCCAATCTAGGGGTATTGTTCTAGAAAAAGTAGGTGTTGAGTCAAAACAGCCTAACAGCGCCGTTAGAAAATGTGTCCGCACACAACTCATTAAAAATGGCAGAACAATTACAGCTTTCTTGCCCGGTGACGGCGCACTTAACGTTGTCGATGAACATGATGAAGTCGTCGTTGAGGGTATCGGTGGCACAAGAGGCGGTGCTATGGGAGACATTCCCGGTGTACGCTGGAAAGTAGTAATGGTAAACGGCGTATCCTTAAATGAGCTAGTTTACGGACGAAAACAAAAACCATCAAGGTAATAGTTATGAGTGCACAAACAACCGTAGTCCCATCACAAGAAATCAAGCTTTTCCAAAAATGGTCCTTTAAAGAAATTTCTGTAGTTGACATTGGACTACAACGTTACCTAAACTTGGTTCCAATGGTTGCCCCCCATAGCATGGGACGCCATGAACACCAAAGATTCCGTAAAGCAAAAGTAAACATTGTAGAACGCTTAATCAACGGCTTAATGCGTAGCGGCAAAAACAGTGGCAAAAAAGCCAAAGCAACAAACATTGTAAAAGAAGCCTTTGAAATCATTAACGTAAAAACAAACAAAAACCCTGTAGAAGTACTAGTAAAAGCAGTAGAAAACGCCTCACCATGCGAGGACACAACAAGAATCAGCTATGGTGGTGTCGTCTATCACTTATCAGTTGACGTCGCACCCCAACGCAGAATAGACCTAGCCATACGTCACATAACCGCCGGCGCAAGAAACGCATCACTAAACAATCCACGCAGTATCCAAGAAACCTTAGCAGACGAACTCATCTTAGCCGCAAACAAAGACATAAAAAGCGCCGCAGTCGCAAAACGCAACGAAATCGAACGCGTCGCACAAAGCAGCAGATAAACTGCTCTCTTTTCACTTTACCACACATTTTCATTTTTTCAATTTTTTTTTCTAAAAATAACTTGCTAATTTGAGACTATTTTAGCCTGAACGCGTATGAATTTCCACAATGTCCCCATCATCTAAAACAAAACTTAGTCCAACTTTTTTTGGACTAAATGGTAAACGCTTAGCCCAAACCATAGCAAACAAAAAATTACTTATAAACTCTTTATGAATACTCTTTGCCAAATCTCCTATAGTCGTTCCTTTTTTAAGCGCAAAGGGCCGTCCCGTATCCGTTTTTGAACCCGGCTCTTTAGTATATATACGTATGATACCTAAACTTTGAATTAACGCCTTACCTAACTCTTCAACACCCAATTTCTTCTCACAGGACATAGGCACAATTTGAATTCTATTATTAACATGCTTTTTTAACTTTTGCAAATTCGCTATCGTACCCGGACTATCCGCCTTATTTGCCACAATCACCGCCGGCTTATACGTCGTAGTCTCAAAAATCGCATCCTCCACATCATCAAGAGTTACCTCCCCCCCAATCCTAACAATAGCATCACGAATTTTATAACCCCGCAACAAATCCTCCACCTCCCTTAAAGTACAGTCAATTAATTTGCCAACCAAAATAACCCGCAACGCCGTACCCGCATGACGCCTCTCAACCTCCACACGACCATTAGGCTTCTTTACCAAAACCCTACTCTTCTCCAACTCTGAAATAACCAACTCCACCTGCTCCACAGGATTACGCGCTAAATCAACCATCAAAATTACGCCATCAGCATTTCTAGCAACCCCCAAAGTCACCGGACCCCAAGCACGCCCATCCCCACTCCCCTCCATAACCGCCGGAGTCTCAACTAACTGAAACTGAACATCCCCAAAATCCATAATACCCGGAACCGGCTGCGTCGTAGTATACTTTGTAGGCGAAACAAAAACATTAGCCTTAGTAACCGCCTGCATCAAACAACTCTTACCCACATTAGTAGGCCCCAAAATAGCAACCTGCGCCGACCCCTCCTTCTCCACAAACAATTTCGGCCCACCACTACTCTTACCCGTACCCTTACGCTTCTTATCCTCAAGATCCTCCCGAATCAACGCAATCTTACGCTTAATCTCCCCCCGAAGCTTCAACGTACCCTTATGATGCGGAACATACTTTAGAAACTCTATCATTTTCTCCATTTTATCTCTAGGAGCCCTAGCAGCTTCAACTTCTTCCCACTTATCAAGCGCCTCAGGCGGAAGATTTGTCGGCATATAAACTTCAAAAAATATACCACAAATCAACTTTAAGTCTATTTCGAATCCAACACCCCCATTTCTGTCTATTTGATGAATATGTTAACAAAACTTAGCAGACTTGTGCAGTGCCGCCACGTATATATGCGGGGTAGACAACATTTTTACTAATGCAACAGCAGCCGTTAGGAGCACTTAGCATGGACGATAAACATTTAGGTTTAAACGTTAACTCCAAATCTAATTTACGCCACTCACACAACAAACGAGGCGCATTTTTGTTTTTTGTCTCTTGTTTACTTCTTGTATTGATGCTGTTTGGTTCATGTCTTACCTCTGCACTTAACAGCAGTAATAGTGGTAATGGTGAGGTTTCTCTTTTTGTGTTAGAGGCTTCTAATGTTGATGTTGTAGTTAGCAATGAAGCTGAACTTTTAACAGCTGTTAACACTGCAACATCAGGCGTATCTGTTGTTATTGCACTTGATAGAGACATTACCCTTACAAATTCCCTTGAAATTTCTGAAGGCAAAGATATTACGTTAACAAGCACAGTTGCTGCTGATAAAGTTGGGTTTTACAAGTTAACCTGTTCAAAGGTTGCTTCTGAAGGGTTTTTTTATGTAACTATTATAGTTCGTCCTGACGCAATATTGTGTCTTGATGGTATTATTGTAACTCATGAGTCGGGTTCTACTGGTTTTGGTGTATGGGTTTATGGTACACTTATAATGTATAGTGGTGAAATTTCTGGCAACACAGGTGGTGGCGTAAATAATGTGGGTGTTTTTGAATTGTATGGTGGTGAAATTTCTGGCAATACAGCTGTTAATGGTGGTGGTGTACAAAATAACGGTTCTTTTGAAATGTTTGGCGGTGAAATTTCTGGCAACACCGCTAGTTCATATGGTGGGGGTGTGTATAACTTTTGCAGGGATCTATCTATTTTGAAGTCTGGGTTTACTTTGTATGATGGTATAATTTCAAATAATCACGCTGACTCTGAAGGCGGAGGTGTATACAGTCAGGATAGCCAATTTTCAATGTTGGGCGGTACGATTTCAGATAATACCGCTTTAAATATCGGTGGCGGCATAAGTTTTAGAGATAGTTTTGTTGAAAAGTTTTGCTCTTTTGACTTGTCTGGTGGGGTGATTTCTGGTAACACTGCTAAGCATGGTGGTGGAGGCGTATCTAATATTCAGGGAATTTTTATTATGTCCGGGGGCAAAATTTCCAAAAACACCGTTTCACACGATGGTCACGGTGGTGGAGTATCAAATTATCTTGGTACTTTTAAATTATCTGGCGGGATGATCTATAGTAACACAGCTTCAAACGGTGGTAATGATGTATATAACAAAGATGGAGTTGTATACTATTTTGGTGTAAGAGATGTTAGACTTATTATTTGTGTAAGTGTTGTATTTGTGATGTTGGGCGTTATTCTGGCGGTAGTTGCGTTTTTTATGTTCAAAAAAAGGCGAAGGGTGCCTGTAATGGAAAATTTGAGTCATGTATGCTGATGGTCAGGTTGTACTTTAATTTCTTGGAAAATTATTTATGGGTGAATAAAATATTTGAAAAAAGGCGGTTTTATAAGTCGTAGGTTAAATGTTTGATGTAATTGTGTGGGTTTGTGTGAAGCTCTTGTAGGTTTTGTTATGGTGTGAATTGGCAAACTTTTTTGTTGTGTGGTGATATGTTGTTGTGTTTGTTTTTTGATGTTCTGTTGTCTTATTAATTTTATCTGTCTCTTTCATATCTGCAATTAGAGGTTTTAAGTGGTAAAAAAAATTTTGTTTGTATACAAAGACGGGCATGGTTCGGTGTGTAAATTTTAAAATTGAAAGAAAATTTTTATAGTTTAAACGGTTTAGTTTGTACATGAGATGGTTTTAGTGAACATTGAATTAATTAACAAAGAGTCTGAAATTGCAGTAGCAGTAAAGTTTGAGGCTGTAAACTTTAACAATATGGCTGAAATTATGATGGAAAGCTACCAAAAACTGTGGACCTATTTAGCTAAATGCGGCAAACAAATGGCTGGTGCACCATATTGCAAGTACACAAATGGCAGTGAGAATTTTATAAAGTTTGATATAGAATTAGGTATACCCGTCAGCGAACCTTTACCCAGTCAAGGCGAGTTTTACATGAGCAAAACCTGCGAGGGCAAGGCAATTACAGCAATACACAAAGGCGCATACAAAGACATTGAAAAAACCTATACACCCCTGATGCAATATCTTGTTGAAAACAAGCTAGAATCCACCGGCGTATACTACGACTACTACATCAACAACCCCGCAGACACACCCGAAAACGAACTACTTACAAAAGTAATATTCCCAATAAAATAGATACTTAACCCCCATCCTTTCGATTGGTTAACGTTATGTTACGATAGGTTCTTTGTGTGTTATGTCCAAAATAGGGACGAAACGTAATTTGTTCTTTGTACATCAACTGTTAGGACTTACATTCAGCAGTTTGACCAAAAACGGGTAAAAATAAATTATCTCTCGATAAATATCTAAAAAATAAGAAAAACATTGCATAAATAACTAAAACCTTGTAAAAACTTGTAACATAACCAAATCAACTTATTTTTTTCCCGAACTGCTGAATGTGAGTTAGGCGTCTGTTAATACGGGATTTAACGAAATGGAGCTGCGATATCGTGCACTCTTTTTCTTTTATGCCCTATTTTCATGGTATGACCCGAGTGGTGTTGATATACATGTGGTTTGTTCAAAATAATAAAACGAAAGTCGTTTGTCCGAGTTAAGCGTTGGTATTTTGTTATTTGAATTCTGATTTGCGTTTGAACGTCTTTAACATTTATAATATGTGTGGTTAGCATAGTGCTGAACTTATGAATAATGTTGTAATGTTTTATGCTATTATTCGCGATCTTTGAGTCAGCCTAAACACATACGTTACAACATACGCATATATATCTCTGTATATTATTTTTTAAAAAACTGGAGAATAAAAACATGAGCCGCTTACCAACACAACTAAAATTTAACTTACAAAAAACCTCTGCTAAAAACATATTTTTAACACTTGGAACATTACTATTTATTTTAATCATACTCTCATCACTATTCTTTATGCATAACAACGGTTTCACATTTGCCTCTGGTGAGAGCACTATCACAAGTGATGCTGGGCTTTTGTCTGATTTGACACCAAAATATCTTGGTCTAACTGGTGGAAAATTCATCGCGCCAATCATCCCACCTGTTACTGGGTCTATACCTGTGTCTAATAGAGAACAGTTAGCCGCTATAGACCGAACACAACAAACAGCACAAACAGGTCCAGAGCATCTGAAAAAATACCATCTTGACGGAATATATCATTTGGTTGATGATATTAATTTGTCTGGCGAGGAGTGGATACCCATTGGAAATGTCAACTATTTTACAGGTATATTCGATGGGCAAGGATATGTGATACATAATATGGTAATCAACGGTAATCAGCAGTATACTGGACTTTTTGGCCGTGTTGATGGGGCGCACATAATTAATGTTGGTATAGACAGTGGTTGTATAGATATCAATTTTGGCGGTCAGTTTGGTGCTGCTTATGCGGGAGGAATTTGTGGCTTTGCTGTCTCATTTTCAGGTGTCACAGTCAGTAATTGTTATAATGTTGGTGATGTTTCCGTTTTTTCTACTTCTGGTAGTGCATGGGCAGGCGGGATTTGTGGTAATGCACCAATTGGTGCAATAATTAATAATTGTTATAATGTTGGTGATGTTTCTGCCTCTTTTACTTACTCTTCTTCTGCTTCTTGTTATGCTGGCGGAATTTGCGGCGTTGCCTCAGGCGTTGCAATTAGTAATTGTTATAATGCTGGCGGTGTCTCTGCCTCTTCTACTTCTATGGATAGTTCTTGTTATGCTGGCGGAATTTGTGGCTATGCCTCAATTGGTGCAATAATTAGTAATTGTTATAATGTTGGTGATGTTTCTGCTTCTTTTACGTCTGGTGGTGCTTATGTGGGTGGGATTTGTGGTTATGCGTCCTCAATTTCAAGTGTCACCACTATTGGTAATTGTTATAATGTTGGTGATGTTTCTGCTTCTTTTACGTCTGGTGGTGCTTATGTGGGTGGGATTTGTGGCGAAGTAGTGAGTGGTGTAATTGGTAATTGTTATAATGTTGGTGATGTTTCTGCTTCTTCTTCCACTCCTGCTACTTTT
>WQSY01000098.1 GCA_009787585.1 Candidatus Bathycorpusculum sp.
TTTAGGTCTGTTTGGTTTGTTAGTTTTAGGTTCTCTAGTATATCGTTTATGTGTGTTTGTTTTTGTTGTATTGTGTGCGATGTGTTGTGTTTGTTAGTTATGAATGTGACATAGTGTTGACTAGTGTGATACTAGTTTTAATAAACTTTGTTAGTTGTGTTTTTATCTATTTATTTAGTTGGCGGTTAAAACAGTTGGTCTGGCTTTTTCACTAAATTTTCATGCGTTTGACGTGGTGTGCTTACAATTTATTTCACATGCTTCAGTATCAGCACAACAAAAATCCACAACAAAACAGTTACACCTAAAATTAGCCTGATGACATTGGTGCGTGTTGGGGTGTTGCTTGATTTGTTGGGTTATGGTTTTGAGCAGCTTGTAGAGTAACAATTGTGTTTGTGTTTGTGAGGGGTTTGTTGTGGTGGTGTCTATGTTTTTTGGGCTCTATTTTTTAGATGCAACAGTTTTTTTTGAAGGTTTTACAATTTTATCAATAACCCTACGTGTAGTCAAAAAACATGCTCTTCAAACAGCAAAAGCAGAACAAATCAAGCCGTTTTTACCGCAAACAGCTGAACATCAGTCCATGAGAGTTACCAAAATTTTTTTATAGGGATTAAATCATAGTAAGCAAGCGAGGAGTTATTTGTAAGTGTCTAGAATACTTGTTTTTGGAGATGCCGTGGATGACACCATTTTAATATCTAACAATAAACATTTAATCCCCTTTCGTAGCCCAAATTATGATTTATTTGAACGCGATACAGTAATTGTACACAAAGAACGTGCAGGTGCATATGCACTAACAAAACTATTGGAAGAATTAGCAAAAGTAAAATCTGACATTGAAGTGGTGAGTGGTGATGATTGTTATGTAATATGTGACGGGACAATTTCTGAGTGGATAAGCAGAGAAGTTAATATTCAATCAGATGGTGCTGATAAACGCTGGTTTTTAGCAAAAGAATTGGGGTTCTTGGAGAAAAAAGATGTAGCAAAAGAGCTTTTTGATGAAAACGATGTAACAAATAGTGACTTTTGGAAAAAGAAAATAGAGCCAAGCAAAATAATAGCAATACACAACAGTATAAGCACTAAGAAAAACGCGTATTGTTCACAAGTTTTTTTAAAAAATCTGGCAAGTATTGCCGAAGACAAACTCATATTACTTAGGTCAATGATTGAGCCAACTGGCCAAGGAACCAATGACTCTTTTTTAGAGCAGCTTTGTGGTGAGACAAAATTAGTAAATAAAACTATTTTGCTATTGGATGTAAATGATTTAAGACGAGGGCACTATAATATCTGTCAAGGGTTGTCCTGGGAACAACTATTGAAAGAAACAATACAGTCATTGAAAGATAATATATCAAAAAATAATAAATTCTGCGCTATTGTTGTTTGCTTTAAACATGATGGTTGCTTAATATTTAAAAGCGGTGATACAAACGAGAATAGCACATTGTATTTTTATCCTGATGCAATAGAAGGTGATTTTGTTTTGAAACAAGGACAATATGTGTTCGGGGCAGTCACTGTAATGCAAGCGGCATTAGCTTCAGCGTTAGCTTCTGAGTTGTGTGATTGGGGTACGTCATTGGAAGAAGGCGTTAAAAGGGGTTTAGTGGCTATGAGACACCTAGTGGAGAACGGGTTTATAGGTGAACATGATGGAAAAAAGATTAGATTCCCTTACAATGAAGTAGCTAATATTCTTAATGAATTGGAAAAGGTAAAAAGTGATAATAAAAAACAGAATGAGATAAAACAGGTAAAGATTGATAACCATGATGTTGTAAAAAATGACAGCTGGTCTATTATTAAAGAAGTGCTGTCGAAAGAACACAATACCTCCAAGGCAACAAAAGAGACCCTGCAAGAGTGGTGTAAAACAATTGTGGAAACGGGCGAAATTGAGCAGAATATTCCCTATTTGCGTTATAAAAAGTTAATAACATATGATAGACGTGAAATTGAACATTTAAGGAACATACACCAAATGTTTCGAACTTATATTTATGACACAAAAGCGAGCAAGCCTCTATCCATAGGTGTATTTGGACCACCTGGCGCAGGCAAAGGATTTGCAATTAATCAAATTATTGACACAATAGCCACTATGAAAACGGAAAAAGTTAAAATTGAAAGATTTGAGTTTAACGTGTCACAAATGAAAAATCCTGACGATCTTGTAACAGCTTTTCATGAAATTCGTAATGCAGGCATAAGTGGTAAATGTCCAGTTGTTTTTTTTGATGAATTCGATTCAGCAATAGATACGCAACAAACAGGTTTAGGGTGGTTAAAATATTTTTTGGCGCCTATGCAAGATGGAAAATTTATGCAAGATGGGCATTCATATTTTATTGGTCGTGCAATTTTTATATTTGCAGGTGGAACAAGCCACAGTATGGCTAATTTCCAGAAAAAAGCAGAGGGAGATACACAAGGAAAAGCACTGGATTTTCTCAGCAGACTAAGAGGTTACATTGATATAATTGGACTAAATCGCGAGTGCCCAACCGGTAAAGGGCATTATGAAGAGGTATCCAAAAAGTATAGAGTCATTACTGGTGAAGATTGTAAAAAATGTAGTTTTACCGAGAAAAACATTTGTAGTTGCAGCCATTTTCTGAGGCGTGCTACATTATTGAGATCAATGTTAGAAAAAAAACTGGATATAAACGAAGAAAACAAAAATGAAAAAATTCAAATTGACGAGAATAGCTTGAATAAACTTATAACTGAAGGCGATTATTTACATGGTGCTCGTTCATTAGAGGCAATTATACAAATGAGTGCTATTACACCAAAACGAAAGATTACCCTATCCTGTATTAATTCTGATTGCTATGAGATGAATACTGTTCCAAAACATCACCGATGCAAATGGCACGTAACACGTTGGGGTGTGTAAAAATAAAAAATAAGGACAACGACTCGCTCCAAAACAAGTTTGCTTCGCAAGAGCTGTTTCACAGCAAACCTCTAACGGCTACTCAAGAAAACAATACGCGAATAAACAAGATCGAATTATGTATGGGAAAAACTATATTGCAATCCTACCCTCGGAGGATCGTTTTTGAATTAACGAATTCGTGTAATATTAAATGTGTGATGTGTCGCAGAAATTATACGAAATTTCCATCATCACAACTTACATTAAATCAGTTTTTGTGGTTCAAAGATTTATTCCACATTGTCGAGGAAGTTACTTTAATGGGGATGGGCGAACCAACGATTCATCCTGATTTTTCAAAAATGCTAAAACTCCTTGATCAAACTCCTGTACGTAAATATTTTTGCACGAACGGAATGCTTTTAGGTGAACTGGAAGACACAATATTCAAATATCACGTTGATCTCATCGCCATCTCAATTAATGGTGCATCTGCAAAAACAAACAATTACTTACGAACTGGAAGCGATTTAGAGAAAATTGCCAATTATATAAAAAGTATTGGTTCTCGGAAAAAAAACATTCGTAGTCAATGGCCGCATATGTCGTTTATCTATTGTTTAATGAAATCAAATTTACACGAATTATTACCTTGCATAACATTGGCGCAACAATTAGGTGTAAATCGAGTGAAAGTTGTTTATTTTACTGCTTTCACCGAAGAGCTAATTAAGGAAACCGTCTGGGGAATGGAACATGAAGTGCAACGAGTTTTTAGGGAAGCGGAGGAACTATCAAAACGTTTAGAGGTAGAATTAAAATTACCAAATATAAGCAGACAAGATTCAACGGATACCGTATCACACCGTGACTGTAGTATTCCATGGAGAGACTTGTTTGTAGGAGCTGATGGAATGATTCGGCCGTGTATGACAACTTCTGAAACACTATGTTCGCTGGATATGACTAAGAGCTTTTTTGAAATATGGAATTCAGATAAATTTATTTTTCATCGAAAGAATGTTAATCAAGTAAGAAATATGTCAAGTTGTTGCGTTAACTGTTATCAGGAATCTATTTGTAATTGGAATTTGAAAACGTCTTTTCTACAAGATGGCAATCAGATTCCTCTGCGTGGAGAAAATAGAACGTTCTATGGTTGAAAAAAGGCTGTTTGACAAGATGAAAAATATACCGTTTATAAAACCGTCGGTACCTCCGATTGATGAATATTTCAATGAAATTTCAGATATCTGGCACACAACGATGTTTACAAATATTCATTCAAAACATGAGAAACTTGAGGACGCGCTCAAAAAACATCTTGCAGTAAATAATGTTTCACTGTTTGTAAATGGACATATGGCTTTAGAAGCCGCACTGTCTTACTTTCAATTAAAAGGGGAAGTCATTACGTCACCTTTTACATTTTCATCAACATGTCTTGCCATAATGCGTAATGGATTAACACCCGTTTTTTGTGATATTAACGAAAAAAATTACACTGTAAACGTTGACTCGTTAGAACGGCTTATTAACGAAAAAACTTGTGCTGTTCTTCCTGTTCATATTTACGGTAACGTATGCGATGTATATGCAATTGAAAAAATATCAGAAAAATATGAGGTTCCAGTAATATATGATGCTGCACACGCTTTCGGTGTAAAAGTAAATGAAAGGGGTATCGGAAGTTTTGGAAACATTTCAATGTTTAGCTTTCATTCAACAAAGGTATTTAATACAGTCGAAGGCGGCGCTCTAACATATGCCGATGATAAAATGTATGAACATTTCGCACATTTTAGAAATTTTGGACAGAAAAATCGAGAAACTGTTATTGTTGGCGCGAATATGAAAATGAGTGAACTTCATGCTGCTATGGGCCTCTGTAATTTGAGGCATATTAACTCATGTATAGAGAAACGAAAAAACTGTGTAAATCGATATAATGAACGATTAATTGACATAAAAGGATTACATCTCAATCAACCACAAAACGGAGTGGTGTCTAATTATACCCATTACCCCATTCGAATCAATGAAAAAGAGTTTGGAGAAACACGCGATAGCGTTTTTGAAAGATTATCCCGACATGATATTACAACACAAAAATATTATTATCCGCTTGTCTCAAATATGGCGATTTTTGATAAAAATCCATCGAATTATGATACACCTGTCGCCGATGAAATCGCAAAACAAATTCTTGTCTTGCCTCTATATTCTGAGTTAACTATTGAAGATGTGGATTACGTATGTAAGATAATTTTGGAGCATCAATAGACTATATCGGAAAATAAATTCAGTTCTCGAAGCTGATTATGTCGCAAAACAAACTAATCTTTGTTCTAGTAGTTAACGAATTTATATAATTGGGGCTGCCCTTCATAAGAAGGGTAGCGAGTGTGCCCAGCGTGTCTGATGGCTTGGCGGTGTGAGTCCGCTACAGGCTTTGCAGTAGGAACTGTTAGTCAAAGGCAAGGGTGTCCACTGTGAGGTGGAATCTGAAAGAAGCCGGAGGCAAATCCTCGGTCTGACGAACAGAAATCGCATTAGGCAATGCAGAGCGGGCGAATCTGCTCGCCAAGATAAAGTCCTATACTGTACGAACTCTGCGGTGTAGATGCGGCAGATATGTGAGGAGAAGGCAATCAGAAGTACCTGGGGAGGTCTTACCATGGTTGAGTAACAGGGGCGTGTTGAAGAGTTCCTGCAACAATCTGTGCAGCAATGTGGAGGTATGTGGTGAGAAGTCAGCAGCGGTCGTAGTACCATCGTTTATTGTGGGAAGGATCAAACAACGATAAATCTAGGTGACTGATGGAGGGGAGATAATGTGTGGAGAGCAGAATACAGGACAAACACGTTTGCCTGACTTCCTATCGGATGATAGGGTGGAACCCAAAGAGCCGAGAGGAGTGCGGAGCATTATATCCTTAGAGAGCGGATGCTTAGATGGCGCAACAACAAAGGAAAATTCCTAAATTCCCGGAAAATTAGGCACTAGGTCATCAGTTTAAACAAAAAAACGGTATTAACACCATTTTCCATGGACAAAAAACCACACCAACAACTATTTACACCACCTAATGCCTAATTAGGCATTATGCCATTCACACGCTACAAAAAAATCGGACAAAAAGAATACGCCTACCAAATAACCGCCTACTGGGACCCCCAAACAAAAAAACCAAAACAAAAAACCCAATACCTATGCCAAGTCATAAACAAAGAAAAACAAATCTACCAAAAAAATCACAAAAACAACAAGAAGAAAAACAAATCCTAGACTTCGGCGACACCCACCTCCTAAACACCTACATACAAACCCACTACCAAAAACAATTCTTAGAAATCTTCCAAGAAAAACCCCAACCCTAACAATACTCATCACCTACTGACTCTGCCAAACAAACGCCATGACACACGCAAACACCTGGCACCAAGGCAACTATACACACCTCCACCACAAAAACGTTAACCTCACCAGCCAAAGAATAAGCGAATTCTTAACCGAACTAGGCGATGAACAACTCTACCAAACCTTCTTCAAACAATACCTAACAACACAAACCAATAACAACCCCCAAACGGCGTAATCATAGACACCACCTTCCTTCCCACCCAAATACACATACCCCTAACAGTCTGGGGACGAAGTGGAGAAGAAATAGACAAACAAATCCGTTTCCTACTAGTAGTCAACAAAGAAACCTCATTACCCCTATACTTTAGAATACTGCTCGGCAATATTGTTGATGTTTCGTCGCTTTGCAATACCACCGAGGAGCTAAAACAGTATGGTGTGGAGAGCTATTTTTTATGTGTAGATGCAGGATTCTTTTCTAAACCTAACATTGTTGATCTCTATAGCAAAAAAATTTCTTTTTTGACTAGGTTGTCTGCGTTAACGTCTTTGTATAGGGAGTTTGTGGAGACTGAAGTGAAGGGGTTAGAGATGTCTGGTAATGTTGTGGTGTATGGGAAGCGGGGGGTTGTTTGTTTTGCAGAAAAAAGTTGATTTGTTTGGTTGTGAGGTGTTTGTGTATGTGGTGTTGGATCCTGAGTGTAAAGGTCGTGAGATGAAGCGTTTGATTTTGCAGTCTGCTGATGAGAAAGCTAGGTGGTTGGGTTTGGAGTATGCGTTTTTGTGGTGTGGGGTGATGGTTTTGGTTTTTTCTTTTGAGATTGTTTTGGGGGATGTGGCACGGT
The DNA here is from genome assembly GCA_009787585.1 of Candidatus Bathycorpusculum sp. Lineage (GTDB taxonomy): Archaea > Thermoproteota > Bathyarchaeia > Bathyarchaeales > Bathycorpusculaceae > Bathycorpusculum > Bathycorpusculum acidaminoxidans. Next base: position 7,112 of record WQSY01000098.1, read on the forward strand.
AAACGCATGAAAATTGTTTAGTAATATGTGGTATAATTTCTCCTTTGGACGATTATACCGTGAAGAAATATTTTGAAGAAATAAACGACCCACGCCAACCGTGGAAAACCAACCACAACCTGCATGAAATAATAATCATGACAATATGCGCAGTAATAAGCGATTTCAACCATTGGGAAGACATAGTAGATTTCTGCAAAGTAAAAGAAAACTGGTTTAAAGAACGACTTGGCTTGGAACTAAAACATGGCATAGCATCACACGACATATTTCAACGAATCTTCCAAATAATAAACCCAAAAGAAATGGAACACAGCTTTATATCATGGGTAAAAACCATTGCCGTAAAGACAAATAACGAAATAGTGTCCATAGACGGAAAAACTCTAAAAAGAAGCCAAAATGGCGACGTAAACGCTATACATATGGTGAGTGCTTGGGCTAATAAAAACCAGCTTGTTTTAGGTCA
>WQSY01000099.1 GCA_009787585.1 Candidatus Bathycorpusculum sp.
CATTTTTACATCTTCAGATGGTTTATTGGTTTTGTTTTGTGGTGTTTTATCGGTTTAACATATGGGATAAGCCTATGGGATATGGCTATTTAAACTAAGGGNCTGTTCACTACATTTTTGTTAGNAAAATAGGTTATAAAAAGGGTTAAAAACTTAAAATGTCGTCATTATGAGCTTATATGGAAAGAGTATATGGGATAAAAACGGCGGAGTTACGGTTCGTAAATACGTTGTGAAAAAAACAGTTAGTCAGATTAACCGGCAATCATAAAGGGTCGGTGCTTACAATAGATGCTGGCTGGTTAATTATCGACCAACAATGGTATACAGAAAAAAAATAGGAAAAAAGTTTAACAAAAAATGGTGTTAAACTTTTGAAACCTATTTTTTCTATGCTTTAGACTCGGTATCGTCTTTTTCGTTGTTTGTTTCTTTGTTTTCGTCTTCATCATGTTGTTGTTGGTGTTTTTGTTAGAGGAGGGTTTTTATGAAAATTATTGTTAGTATTAGGAAAATTATGTTTACTGTTGTGAATAGTCCTAGGTAGTGTCGGGTTTCTTTTTTGTTTGTGGTGGTGTATAGTCTGTATGAGATTACGCTGGCCATGGAGGCTATAAGTGTGCCCAATCCGCCCACGTTTACGCCTATTAATAGTTGGGTGGCGTTGTTTGTAAATTCTGATAGCATGACTGCCGCGGGGACATTGCTAATAAATTGGCTGGCAGCAATGGCTGTTAGCATGGGATTTCTTTGTACTCCGTATGAAATGATGCCATGGATCCATTCGATTCTGGCAATGTTGCCTACAAAGATAAAGATAACAATAAACGTTAATAGTAGAGTATAGTCTACTTTTTTAAGTGTGTGTTTGTCTATTAAAAATGTTGCGCCTGCAATGATTACTGCCGCTGCCCAGTAAGGGATTAGTCCAAATACTGTTGTTACTGCGATGATAAACATTGTGCTATATGCGATTATAGGTTTTTTATAGATAACCTGTGAGGGGGAATGTTTTTGGCAGATAGGTTGGTTAGGTACAAGTAGGCAGGCAATTGCTAGTAGTGTTCCGCCGAATAAAACAAAGGGTAGAGTTGTTAACAGAAAACTTTGGGCTGTAATGGGGTAGTGCATAAATAGATACAGATTTTGTGGATTGCCAATAGGTGTGAGGCTTGAGCCTATGTTAGCTGCTAATGTTTGCAAAATTATTGCTATTGCCGAGTACTTTGTTAAACCGCATAGCGCAAATACAGATAACGTGATGGGTACAAAAGCGATAAGTGCAATATCGTTTGTTATGAACATAGATGCAAAAAAGCAAATGAACACAAGCAAAAATAGCAATGCCCTAAGGCTTTTCATGCCTGAGGCTAATTTTACAGATAAAGCTGACAGTACCCCTTCGCGTTCTATACCTTTTAGTGAAACCATTAGACAGAATAGGCAGAGTAACGTTTTGAAATCAATGTATTTTATGTAACCCCAATCCGGCGGCACAATAACTGCTGATATTGCGGCGCCTATTGTCGCAACTACTAGAACGGGTTCTCTGCGCACAAAAGAGTTGATTTGTTTTATTATGCTATCTTCCTCGTTTCAATATCGTTTATTTTTTTGTACAGTCAGTGTTTTCTTCAGGAAAACCTGCCGTATTTTGCCTACATTTTTATCTATATGCTATTATGTTTCATTCGGTTGTATTTTTATTTGTTTTGCACCTACTACTACTGTTTATGACCAATGATGATGCTGCTGTTGTCGTTGGGGTTTATTTGGGGTTTTGTTTTAGTGGGGATCTATTTTTTGTTTTTGGTTTACGGTAAAATATGTTGGTGAATTTTTGTTGACCTAAATTTTTTTATTTATTACAGGTGTATATTCTGTATGCCTTTTGTTATAGCATCTGGTGTGAAACGAAAGATTGTAGGTGTAATAGCCTTAATTGTTATTTTTGTCATTTTAAGTTCTGTGATATTTTTTGATCGTCAGCGGGATTCTGATTTGATAGATTATACTGTGCAGGTAAACAAACTTTTTGAGGATGCAAAAATTCAGTTTGAACATCTTCGTGGTGTCACGTTGCCTGAAAATATTAAGCTCTATGTTTACACAAAGCAGCAGGCAATCGATAGTTGGGGTCCAGTTTCTTCTAGTTTAGGTACTGATAGTGTTTTAAGACAGGAAAATGTTTACAAGAGTTTATTTTTGATGGCTGAAAATGAAACCCTTAGGAATGCTGCAGAGGATTGGATAGCAAGTTGGACAGCTGTAACAGTTGATAATGAAATATATGTGATTTACGAAAACTTTTGGCCCTGGGATATGCCTAACGCTGAAGCTGTTTTGATACATGAGTTAACACATGTTTGGCAAAATAATCTTTCTATTCCAAATAGTTACGACGCTGACAGAGCTCAAAGTGCCCTTATAGAAGGTGATGCCTCATACATGGCAGAATATTATAAAACACAATACGATAAAAGTGACAATAGTGACAGCAGTAATAGAGATTTTAGTGTTAACCTTAGTTATTCTATTATGGATCCCGTTTTACTGTATGATGCTAATAAGCGTTTTGTTTACCCAACTGTTTCGGAGGTTGTTCAGGCTTTGAACTGGTTTCCATATATTGAGGGTAAAATTTTTGTATCTACAATAGTTAACGTGTATGGTTGGGATAGGCTAAATCAATGTTACACCTCTGGCTACATACCTAGTACAACAGCGCAAATTCTTCATCCAGAAAAATATTTTACAGGTGAACCCGCAAAAGCTCTCTCTGCACTAGCACCTATAGATAAAAGTTGGACTGTAGTGCCTAGTAGCTATGGTTATGGGTCTGATACTTTTGGAGAATATTTTATCTATCTTTTGTTAAGTCAATGGCTCAACAACGAGCAGGCACAAAATGCTGCAGTCGGTTGGAGTGGCGATAGTTTTTCTTATTACGAAAAAGGTTTTGATTTTCTGCTCACTTGGAATATCGCTTGGACAAGCATCCAAGATGCTTCTGAATTTAATCAGGCCCTAATAGATATGTTAAACTGTACTCAAGCAACTCAGGATAGTAATAATCAATGGTTCACAAACGGTCGGTATCTTTCTTTAACTTGGAACCCAAATACTGCAACAACTCTGATTGTATGTTCAACTAACCAAACTGCCATAAATCCGTTATTTTTCACCAAATAGTACTCAATTCTATTTCCCGCTTTAACATGTCAGTTGGTTACTTTTACTAGGTGACTTTGTTAGAATGTTACTTGTGAGGATATTGTTACATGTTCTAAACGGTAATTGTTTAATTGTGAAAATAACTAGACTGTAAATAACCGTTTGTTTACTTTTGAAAAGTTGGCTTAAAGAAACAAAAATTGGTGGTTGCCGTCTTTTTTTTTACCATTGGTCTTCTTCTTTTTTGATGTCGTCTATTAGCCAGTCTTGGGAGTGGCATAGTGTTTTTCCTGCAAATTTGAATTTTAACGCGTCTTTATAGGGGCACATTTCTATGCAGTGAAGGCATCCGATGCATTGTGCGGTCATGATATCTCCCGTGTCTTGTTCGTAGACTTCTTTAATTTCCATAGGGCAGACGCGTCTGCATATGCCGCATTTTGTGCATCTTTGTTTGGTTTTTTCTATTTGTACAAGTGTAAGCCATTTAAACGGTGGGACTTTGCTAAATAATCCCACTAAGCCGCCTAGGGGGCAAATTCTGCACCATGCGCGGCTGATAAATAGGGCTGCTACTGAAACTAGGATTAGTGATATTACATTTATTGAGGTTATAAATCTGCCTAGTTGATAAAAATTGCCTGTTGGGTTAAATACCCATTCAGTTTGAAATATGCCTATTTGGTTCTCAATTATAACACATAATGGTTTCATGGGGCATATGGTGCAGAATGGTTCAGAAAAGTATCTGTAGATAAATCCGCCCTCTTCTGTTCCTGGAATAAGTTGTGTGCCTGTGATAGTGTATGACGCAAAAAGTGTACATAGAACTAGTATTGTGGCTAATATGACGTAATTTAATTGGTGAAGGGCCTTGTTTGTACGGTTTGAAAGAGTGACGCGTTTAATTTTTAAACGTTTTCTAAAGTATGATAATAAGTCTTGATATAAACCAAAAGGGCATATCCAACCACACCAAACTCTGCCAAGTATAACTGAGCATAAAATTAGCCCGCCTACAATAACTGCTAAACGTGATATTCCCGTCGTGTTATAATATACACCCCAACCATCTGTGCCCTCTAAAAATGGGTAAATATATGTCTGTAACTCCCAAAGCGCACAGGTAACCGTTCGTCCACACGGATAATAACATGCAAGAAAAGGCACCGTAAACCCCTCAGGCATACCAACACCAAACACATTAGTGCCTAACAGTAATTCATGCACTACAACTTGTCTAACAGGCCGTGGCACTGTTTGATGATCAATAAACGCGCCTGTATATAGTAAACATATCAAAAGAATCATAACGCAAATTCTAAACGAACTAATTCTGCGCGTTTTCTTTTTTAGTCCTGTTATAGCAAATATAATTCCCACACATGTTAACACTATAGCAGTTGCTAAAAGTGGTACATTAGCTTTCCAAGGGTTAATAAACTCTATTGGCTTCTCTGCGGTTCCCGTGGAGTCTCCTACTTCAACAAACATTCTATGGCTTATATGTCCATTACTGGCGCATAAATTCCAGTATCCTATCATATCCATTGTAACTTCTGTGGGGCCAAATTCTCCTGTTTTAGGGTCTGTGGGCACGTATATTTCAATCCAGCTGTAATTTGGTCTAACACAGCATATTCTAGCACTAACGTTTTGACCTGGAGGACTAATTCTTCCTGTTATGATAACCGTTTGATTAATTTCTACAGCTGTTTTATCCACATGTGAGGTGATCTCTGGACCAAAACACGGCAAAGGTTCCCAACCGGTCAAACTTTGGGGTTGCAAACCAGAAACCGTCTGTATTACAGCAGCATCTGCTGTTGTTGTGCTAAATATTTCTGGTAAAGGTGTTTTATTGTTTACTCCAGTTAAATTTGTGTTTAAGGTTCCTAGCACGGATGTTGAACACAAACTGCAAATTGTAAAGATGAAAATGACTGCAACAGATGCGCATACATGTTTTGGTAGCCCCTTTTTCATTTGGAATATAGCTCCAAAATTTTTTGATATCTGTTGCCAAATGACATAAATGTTATATTATTTGTCGCTTTAAAAATTTTTCGTCAAATATCCCCTACACGTTTTTCTAACAAAAGGTGCTGCATTAAAACTGTTGTTTCACAAAATATTAATTTAACCTTATTTTAGTGTATATTAAAAACTATAACCCTATAAGGGAAGATAGTTTAAACTATTGCTTGAGAGTGAACAGTTGAATAGTGGTCAAACAATGTTATCAAAAGAGTTTGTAAATACGGTGGTCATTAAAACTATTGGTTTAATCTCAGATACGCATATCCCCTCTAGGGCAGCAAGTCTTCCAAAAGAAGTCTTTACTAGCTTTGAAAATGTTGATTACATAATACACGCAGGTGATATAGTAGAGTTATCTGTAATTGATACCTTAGAGCAGATTGCGCCTGTACTGGCCGTTCACGGTAACATAGACCCTCCTGAAGTGCAAAGTGCTTTACCAACGCTTAACTCTTTAAAGATTCTTGATAGAAAAATAGGTGTAATACATGACCCTGACATTCTATACGGTATGGATAAAATGCGTGAATTAGTAAAAACAAACGGGTTTGACGTGCTAGTATATGGGCATACACATAATGCTAACATTAAATGGGAAGAAAACATTCTCTACATTAACCCCGGTAGTCCAACAAGTCCCTCTTCACTGTTAAATAAACCCTCTGTAGCTCTAATAAAAATTACAAAAGACTCTATTATACCTGAAATCATATACATATAATTGTTTATCATTCAAAAAAACAAGAAAAAGAAGACTGCTCTAAAGAATGATGTTAATTTATGTATGATGCATATAAATAACTGTGTTAAATCTGTATGATAGAGGTTATCTGATGAGTACATATGCTAACTTTAAGGGCAAGTTGCATATTTCTCGTAGAAATATGTTCTTAGCCTCTCTTGTTTCTCTACTGCTTATCATCTTAGTTTTTTCAGTGATTCTTTATAAAATGGCCGATAATGATGAAGAAAATTCTTCTTTAGTAGTTGAAGGTTTTACACCGCATGTTTTAGCAAGTAATATTTTATATGTTAAAAATGAAGTTGAACTTAGAAACGCTGTTGATAACCCCGTTGGCGCCTCGATTGTTATTGCTCCCACAGCAGACATTTATTTGACAAACTCTGCACTTAATATTTTTAACAGCGTAAATGTTACCTTAACTATTGATAGCAAACATGGTGTCTGCAAAATTTTTGGCGCTACTAATAATAGTACTATTATTGTTGAAGACGGCGGAGTGTTAATACTTGATGGCATTATCATAACTCATGAAAACGACGTTACAGGTAATGGAATAACTGTTAATTCCGGTGGTACAGTTATCATGTACAGTGGTATAATCTCTGGTAACGCTGAAAAAAATGGTGGCGGAGTGTACAACAGTGGCATCTTTAAACTATATGGGGGTCAAATTTTTGGCAATAAAGCTGTTAATAACGGCGGTGGGTTGTACAACATTGGTGATTTTGAAATGTGTGGCGGAGAAATTACAAACAACCTAGCTAATAAGGGGGGAGGTGGTGTGTATAATCGTGGAGTATTTAACAGGTTGGGCGGAGTTATCTCTGATAATAAGGCAACAAGAGGATATAATTGGGCTTAAAATTAAAAACTCTAAAGAGTGCTCATTTTTTGGTTAAACATAGTTTGTTTGTCTTTATGTGAGACAAGGGCGAAAATTGATGATAAGCGTAGAATTGTCTGTGAGAAAGAACTGTTAAATGATAAATTGTGAAAAATTAAGTTTGTTCTGCGCTGTGTTAGTGGTTAGGGTATGTTCCATCCTGCTTTACGTTTTTGTTCTAATGCTTTTTGAAATTCGGTATGTTCTAGTATGTATTCTACATGTGGGCACCTGTCGGTTTCACATCTACTGCATGTAATGCCTTTAGTATCTTACGAGTGAAATTCTTTGTAAATCGCACAGAAAATTAAATCAAGCTATTACTCCTGCCAGTGTAGGAATTACAACAAGCTCCCTAAGCTTC
>WQSY01000100.1 GCA_009787585.1 Candidatus Bathycorpusculum sp.
GTCATTTGAACCCACAGATTCAAATGCTATAGTGAATGTTTTATGTTTTTCTAATTTCAAAAAACTAGTTTTGGTTCCGGTTCAGCCGGGTTAGGTATTACAGAAGTGTTGTGAAAAAACGAAGAAAAAAGACTATTTTGTAATTTAGAGTTAAAATTTAAGGAAAAAACGAAGACTTACTGCGTGTAGTACCTAAACTTTGCGGAGTTAGGAAAATAAACCACAAGAAATGTGCAGGGGTTAATTGTGAAAACAACTTGCATTTTCTATTCTGAATTCCCGGAATACATAACTATGTTTTGGATCAATTGTGTCTTTTGTATTGCCTATTTAAAATGCCTTCGAAAGAGCCATCAACATACATATCGAGATTGCCAGTATTAATACATGCTGCGGAGAATGTTTTTTCCGAGTCAATATCACTTGTTTGCACAATTGAAGTTAATGATCTAGTCCCATTCAAATACTCATTAACATACATAAACGCCTTTAGGACATTAATATCTACTTTAATGCAGTCACCAGATTCCTTGTTTAACTTCTTTTCTAATGCTGTCCTTAACAGTGCAGCACGTCTTAACATAAACAAAACATTGTCACAACAAAATTCGCGTTGTTTTTTACATTTGGTGGTAATATATTTGATCTTTTCCTTTTCAGCTTCTGTGTTAACCTTTTTAATTTCGTTGACCTCTTTATAGGGGTAAGCCTTTGCAAATGCTTCTTTAACAAGTTCAACTGCAAAGATGAGCGACTTCTTAGATTCTTCATCGAGGTAAATTTTTTCAGATTCTTTTTTAACTTCTACAAATGCTTTATAAGTGTTCGCAAATATACTGTTAAAACTACTTAATGCATCTTTAAACTCTGTAACTTTGCAGTTAACGCTTTTAACTATGTTATCCGTTATAAATTTGTCGATACTATTAACCTCGTTTTTGAGTTTTTCAGCTACATCGTAAAACTTTGCAGCTTTATCACAAAACTTTTCAGTTTCGTTTTCAGCTTCTGTAACTGTTTTTTCAATACTTACAACTGTTTTTTCAATACTTACAACTTTGTTCACATCTACTACGTTTTTAGCCTTTTCATTTTCGTTTTTAGCCTTTGTAACTGCGTTTTTAAACTCTGTAACTGCGTTTTTAGCCTTTGTAACTGCGTTTTTAAACTCTACAGCATTTTTGGCCTTTGCAGCTGCGTCTTTAATCGCTTCAGCTATGTCTTGAATTTTTGTAGCTGCGTCTTTAACCTCTGCAACTGTGTCTTTAAACGCTTCAGCTGTGTCAGCCTTTGTAAATGCGTTGTTAACCTCTGTAGCTACGGTTGTAACCTTTGTAAATGCGTTGTTAACCTCTTTAATGGCTTTTTCAGCCTCTTCAACTATTGTTTTAACAGTTGCATCTCTAATATTACCCCTACTTTTGTCGTTAATTTTTTTAATGGCTTTTTCAGCCTCTTCAACGGCTCTTTTAGCCTTTACAGACACTTCATTCTTTGCTTTTGTGATGTCTTCTTGTTTTATTCGCGGAAAGTTCAGAGTGAAAAACTTAGCAACAAAAGCATTACATTCCTCTGCGTTACTAAAAGGGGTATCTTTGAATTCTTTATCGGCTAATAGACACTTCCGGTCATTTGGACCAAAAACGTCAATATGTCCCTGTAGTCTACTAACAAAATCTGGTACTTTAAGTTGTTTATTCTTAAGATGCTTGACCTTAAAGGCAGCTATGCTATCACACGTCCCACCTACAAAAATAAATATGGCACGCCCAGTAACATGCAAAATACCTTCCTCTGTAAACTCGCCATCCTGCATAGGAGCCAAAAAATGCTTTAACCATACGAGCTCTTGTCCACTCATTGATGTATCAAATTCATCAAAAAAGGCTATTGGTAACTTACCCTTAATATGTACATCACGTATTTGATGAAACGCCTTCTCAAGTTCCTTAACATTTGTAATTTGTGACATGTTGAACGTTAATAGCTCTACTATTTTCTTAGTTTTATCTATCTCCTCAACAATCTGTTTGACTGCAAATGACTTCCCAGAACCTGGCGTGCCAAATACACAAATTGAAAGAGGATTTTTCCATGTTTTATCGCCAATATACGAGCGAAATAAGTGTTGTACTTTTATTAGCTGTGCTATTTCATGTCTATCATATGTTAAAAAATTAGCATAACGTAAATAAGGAATAACTTTACCAATGTCATCCATTGCTTTGCCTTTAGTTACAATATCTCGACATATAGAAAATATATCTACCTCATTGTAATCTAAAACTTTGTCAGTAATAGAAAAATTCTCCCAGTTAGAATCTGTTGTCGTCTTCTTAGCAGGGTCTTTTATTGGACACTGAACTGGTCTATCGCGACCTTTTTGTTTGTTATCCTTAAACACGGCAGCCACGACATCATAGTTGAACTTTGCTTTTTCTGTGAACCCTGTCTTTGTAATTTCTCTCATAGCCACTAAACCATTTTTAATACCTTCCTCGAGCGTTTTGTCAGAAGATAATGCATAGGTTAATGAAGCTTGCATTGTAATAACCTTACTAGATACTCGGTGACCTTGTTTCAAAACAAAGTCTCCTTCATTGTATCCTGGATAAAAAAACAAGTCTATAGCTTCATTTGATTTATCTGCCTTCATTGGTTTGTACAACAAACATCCATCACAATCAAAACAAACAACAATAGCTTTGAAATTGTTATAATTTTGAATGCATTTTAGTGCATTTACGGTTTGTGCTACCAGTTGGTCCCATGAAACGCCTTTTTGCACATTAAAACCACTTTGTCTTAAATCAGATACATCAAATATCAAAATCGTTTGATTGGACAAGTAACCATTTCTATCGCCAGCATATAATTCGTTAAAAAATTTTGTAGGGACTTTTCCCTCTTTAAATATCGTTCTAAATAATATATTCTTATTTTTAAGGCCCTGTAGATCCTTGCATGAACAATACATCTGTGATTCGCTTAGATTATATACTACAATAATATCGTTTTCAGTAAAAGCGTTACATAAACCTGGTAAAGATTTTGGATGTTCAATAAGTTCTTCGAGATTGTTTGTAATTCCCGCATATTTTTTTAGAAATAAACCCTGTTTTTCACAATCTTTTTCTTCTGACCATTTGTACCACTCGGAAAATATCGTTATGGTACAGTCATCGGGTAACAAGTAATCTGAAACTTTAATTGAGTCGTTCAATGCATTAAATAATTCCTTTAATGTTGATGTGCCTGCATCGTTAATATGCTCTTTTACGGTATCTCGTGTAAGCTCATGAATTGAACGACTATTCGTACCCATACGGTTTTTCTCAGCAACTAAAATTGACTCTTTGACTTTATCCCCTAAGATAAACACACTCTTCTGCTTCTTCGAGACTTTCTTTTCAGCATCTTGAGATGTTTCTTTTTCTATGGCAAAGTGAGCTTGGCTAACCAACTGACTCTAACTCCGATAACATGACAAAGCTTTTTGAAGATATATTATTGGTGTTTAATAAATGTAATTATTAATAATAGTTCATAACGTGATATTTTTTGAACGTTTAACCTCTTAAAGTTCACTCTAAACAACTCAAAAACCCAAACAACATACCAACTAAACCAAAAAAACGTCACAACCATAAGAAACAACAACCTCCAAACAGAGCAAACACTAAAACACCACAAAAAACTAAATATGTATGGTTAGTATTTACAATTACTATCCAGAAGGTTAGAGAGTGATTTAGATGTCTGAACAAGCGAAAAAAGAAGCAATGGAAAAGTTGTCTTGTTATGCTTTTTGGAATAAGACACACATTGAAGCGGAACATTCTGACGCAACGTTTTTTGTTTTGCGCTGTGGTGAGTGTGGTGGTGGTCGTGGCTGTGGTGGTTGTGGCAGGTAAACTCTTTTACCAGATTCAGTAGAGCAACTTTTGTTAGCAATTATGTATATCGTTTAAGGTTATGCATTGGAGGATAAGTATGTCGCAGTTTTTCGATGAGCGCGTTTTTACTTTGCAATGGCACATAACTGCATGTTGTCAGCAAAGATGCAAGCATTGTTACATGTTTGAGTCAGAAACTTATGACAGCGAAATCAAAAATGAGCTCTCTACTGTGGAGAGCAAGCGTGTAATTGATAATTTCGTCAAGTTCTGTTCTGAACAAAATATCCGTGGTCGCATAAATTTTGCTGGCGGAGATCCATTACTTAGAGCTGATGTATATGAATTGGTTGAATATGCACGTTTTTTTGGCGTTCAAGTTGAAATACTTGGAAACCCCTTTCAAATAAATACGGAAGTTGCCGAAAGACTAAAAATTCTCGGCATTAGCCTATATCAGCTGAGTCTCGATGGTCTAAAAGAGACTCATGATAGATTTAGAGACTCTGGAAGTTTCGGTGAGACTACACGAGCGATTGGTGTGTTAAAAAAAGCCGGAATACCCGTATGTATAATGATGACATTAAGTCGTGAAAATAGTGACGATCTAGTGCCATTAATGGAACATTGCAGTAATTTAGGTGTTGATATTTTTGCTTTTGCTCGTATAAGCTGCACGGGTAACGCAACAATGTTTAGAGATGATCAAATCTCGCCGATAGAATATAAGACTGTACTTTTGAAGTATGAACAAAAGGCAAAAGAACTCAGAAGTAAGGGTAGTAACACTTTTTTCAGTAAAAAATGTTCTCTTTGGCAACTCCTTGACTATGAAAGAGGTTTAATTACTCTGCCCAAAAATAAAAAAGTTATATGGATTGGTTGTTCACTTGCAATCGATATATTAACTCTGCTTGCTGATGGAACTATTATGGCTTGTCGTCGTTTCCCAAGTATTGTTGGGAATATACGCAAAGATAGTTTCTATGATGTCTTCTTAAGATCTAATAAACTGGATAAATACCGGGATTATTCGGGTATGGAAAAGTGTTCGAAATGTGAGTTGCTTCCAATATGCCGTGGATGCCCCGCAGTTGCATATGGTGTTTCTGGCGACTGGCGCTCAACTGACCCACAATGTTGGAAAGAACTATAGATAATGTCATGATTTAAGATATTGATGAAAAGATAAGCAAAAACTTTGAAAATAAAAGAGTGATTGGTCATAAGTAAGGGAGTGTGATTAAATAACTTTTACAGTTAGATATTATTTGGGGCAGTATTTAGTTCATTAGCTATGAAAACCTGCGCGTATATGTTGGTATAAGTCGTTTTTATCAGATATTTTGCAACTATTTTCAATGACCACTTCACGACTATAAAAGTTATTTTGTAACTATCCCTAACTCAAAGTTATGTGATAATTTATTCTCTATTTCTCCCGATTTGTAAAATTAAGCCAAAAATACACGTTACGCCCAAAGATAATAAAAACGCTAACACAAATCCGATAATATTTAACGTTATTTGATTTAAACCCAATTGTATTGCACTATAAAATATTAGGGAGAAACATAAAGACAACATTAAATAGATAAACGATTGAAAAACACGTGAATAACATTTGTTTTTCAGCTGAATAATTTCTTTTTTTCTTTCATTTAGTATACCTATTTCAAGTTCTAATAAACAATCTTTAAGTACAGTTAAACATTGAAACTTTTTTAGTTCAAATTCTCTATCTGCAATTTTATCTGACAACAAGGTTATTCTATTATCATAATCAGTAAACAAGTATACTGCAAATAGACCACAAAAACCAATAAACGCAACAGTAAGTTCTATTAAAATTTTAGCAGATTCAATTATTTGAATATCAATCATTAAAAAAACGTTAATTATTAACAGAAAAAACAAAGTTATAGCAATGGCTAAAATTAACCGTGATGTATTTTCGTTTTTGACCAAGATAGCTCCAATTTTTTCCCATTTGAACATGTTGTTTACATCTCTGTTTGATAGGTTCTAATGAGTTTCATCATTGCTTAAAGTTTTTTAGGCCTAAAAATATGTTTCTTGAGAGTACCTGACAATGCATATTATTCATCTTCTCCTGTATGGCACTCTTGAGTTTTTGGGTTGGGTTATGCAATTGAATGTGCTTTGAGCCATTGGTTAAAGCTTTCTTTGGAGAACCATTCTCTCCACGAATCATAACAAACCTTCAACTTCTCCTCCTGCTCGTCCTCACATAAATCAAAAAAACCTGGCTCACACGTCAAACGCATGAACGCTTTTTTACCATGTGACTTCAAGAGATAACTTGACGTTACAAGAAGAGTTTATAGTGTTAAGAGTTGTTGTAGGTATTTTATGGGGTTGCATCCGGTTATGAAGCGTTTTGTTTTTAAGCTAACAGGGCCTTTGAACTCTGAGAGATCCACTATTTTTCAAAAAGTTTAACACCAACTTTCGCAAAATATTCAAATTAAACGCCGCCATCCTATCCAAAGTACGATTAGCATCTCCCCAAACGTAACATCCAAATGCCAATGAGCCGACTCTACCAACCAATGACCACGAATAACACGAGCAACCTCTTTAACATCTAAAGGCAAACTACTAATAAAATACCGCGATTGCACCGATGATGTAGTGCCATCAGGTTTTGTTATGGTGTTTTTTGTCATAACAATAGACTTAAGATCCATCCAATTATCTTGGGTGGATAGTTTGGAGAGGTCTTTTGATTGCCAATATTCGCGTTGTTCAATGTTGCCTCTTGCTTTCTGGGTGGTTTTAAAATATAGGGTTTTTGTAGTTAAAAATGAAGGGTCTGCAAAACATGAACTAACATCAGTATACAAGGTTTTTTGATTAGCTTTTAGCGCTAAAACATAGTTAGCACGTTTTTGACGTATTTTCACCACTATATCTTTTTGAGTTCCTATCGCATCACAAGTTAAAGTGTGACCTTTAATATTTAAGCTATCTAAGAGTTGGTGGATGGCTGTTATTTTGTTTGATTTATTATCTACTAGTTCTTGGGTTAGAAAGAAGCCTTGTTTGTCAACAACGCTAACTATGTGGTTGGGTGCTCACGTCAAACGCATGAAAATTTAGTGAAAAAGTCAGACCAACTGTTTTAACCGCCAACTGAATAAATAGATAAAAACATAACTAATAAAGTTTATTAAAT
>WQSY01000101.1 GCA_009787585.1 Candidatus Bathycorpusculum sp.
TGATAGAATTATGAAGGAGCTGGTTTTGCAAAAATCTTTTTTTCACCATTATTTTTTCTTTATACTCTGATAAAACTCAGTTTTTAGACAGTCTCCCACCCTTCTTACCCTCTGCATCTGCAAACTGGCCTAAAAAGTATTCATAAACTCTGCCAAGAATGTCCTTGCTACGGCTTTCACTATCACCCAAACCAATAGTGCCAATTAAATCGACCAGCTCACCAAGACGCTGCTTATCCAAACTTTCACGAGCATAATTCTTAGGCAAAACACCCTTAAGCGAAGCATTATCCCGCTCAAGAGAATCCATGGCTTCATCAACAATCTTACCAATAGTAGGTTGTTTAGCATTTTTCTGCAGATAATCCCAACGACTATTAGACGGAACCCAAAACGCGTTACAAGCCCGATATTCATCAACATCCTCAGGATCCGCAAGTTTATCCTGCCGTAACTTTTCATAAACCTCAGTAAACGCATCACTAATATACTTAAGAAAAATTAGCCCCAAAACAACATGCTTATACTCAGCAGCATCCATGTTATTACGAAGCTTATCAGCCGCCACCCAAAGCTTCCCCTCAAAACCCACAACAGCACCACTACCACTACCACTACTATTACTATTACCATTAACTGACTTATCGTTTAAAACCTGCTTAACCAAACTTGCTCACTCTATAACACGATAAGCGTTAGAGTATCTAAAAAACATTTAACCAACATTTAAGCATGATTCAAAGTTGCAAATTAAATTAAATTAAATTACAATAAGGTACATTTTCCACTGATCTAACTACTCGTAACATAGCGTTTTTATAATGAATACACTAATTGTAGTTGACCATTAAATGTCAATTAGCTATGTTTGCAGGAAATGCAAAAAGCATCACACAAAAACAGAGTATGCCCAAAACAGGTTCTGTCCCGCATGTGGCTCTTTTCTGTTACCAACTTTAATTAATGAAAAACATTCTATACCAGATAACCAAGTGAAAACTCAATTCGCGAGCCCTGATAAGGAGAAAAACGCGTTATTTAGAGCTGCGGAGCTTTTGCAAAAAAGAGTCAAGCAAACAAAAGAATATGAAATCGTCTCTGAACAAGAAACTCTATCACAACAGCCACAACCACAAAAACCTCTCGCGTTTGAAAGTTGGATATGGAATTCTGAATATGATGAAGCCTTAAAGTTTGAAAAACAATTGCTCAAACAATACAAAGGTAAAACCCTTGAGAATGCCTTGCTTGGTAAGATAGTTTCAAATGAGCAAGGTGAATGCTACGAAATATCCACGGTGTGCTGTTCTAAATTCAAGAATGTAACTTTTGAAGAAAGCAGACAAGTCATGGTATCTGACCTTAAAGCACTTTCAGGCATAGGACCTGTAAGCGAGCAGGCATTAAAAAATCAAGGATATAACACAATAGACGACTTAACACGTCACCCCCGTTGGGCAAAACAAGCCAAAAATTATGTGAAACTAATTGACACCAAAGAAGTTAACTCAACACAGCAATGGTTAGGACAACGCTTTCCAAAATCTCATCCAATGTTGCACTATTTAGCAGGGTTCTGCCAAGACAACTTTGCCATTATAGACATTGAAACCTTAGGACTATCTGAACGCCCAATAATTTTGCTAGGCATAGCTAAACCAACAAAAGACCACATTTGCACAACCCAATTTCTTCTAAGAGACATCCCAGACGAACCCGGTGCCATATGGGCCCTAATTTCTCAAATAAATCCTCAACTTTCACTTATTACATATAATGGAAAAACATTTGATGTCCCCTACATTAAACAAAGATGTAGAAAAATATCTTGGCATACAAAGAGACATAAACATACCAGGCGCGTTAGTCCCTCATTTCTACGATACTTATCTGCGAACAAAAAACGTTGGCCCCCTTGTACCCATAGTTGAACATAACAGACAAGATTTACTAACCCTTGGAACACTATTTTCTAAACTCTATGAGGAATGGCAATTTGATAAATGAATTCCTTAAAAACATAAAAAAGTCAAGTTCTTACAAAAAACAGATTGTACACCTAGAAGAATTGCCTGCCCATAGCGCCCGCTTTGGTGACCTTGAAAAACCGTTACCTGAAAACTTGCAAAAAGTATTATTACACCGCAAAATCCAGCTGTATTCTCATCAAGCTCAGGCAATTAATGAGGTTAGAGGCGGCAAAAATATAGTTATAACTACCCCAACAGCGTCAGGTAAAACCTTAGCGTTTAACATTCCAGTATTAGAAGCCCTAATAAACTGTGAAAAAGCAACAGCTCTTTACATTTACCCAACAAAGGCGTTGTCAAATGATCAACTTAAAGTTTTAAGAGAACTAGAAAAAGAATGCGAGATAAGAGCGGCTGCGAACATTTACGATGGAGATACACCTCAGTCTCAACGGGCAAGTATAAGAGAAAATTCTCGAATAATCCTTACGAACCCTTATGGTTTACATCAATATTTGCCCTGGCATCATCTATGGAGACGTTTTTTTCAAAATCTTAAATTCATCGTAATAGATGAATCCCACGTTTACCGAGGCGTATTTGGCTCAAACGTTGCCATGGTCATTAGACGCTTACTACGAATATGCAATTTTTACCATGCAGATCCACAAATAATTCTTTCCTCAGCAACAATTGCCAACCCAAAAGAACACGCCAAAAGACTTACTGGAAAAGACTTTACCGTAGTATCAGAGGATGGTTCCCCACGGGGAAAGAAATCCTTTGTTTTTTGGAACCCACCCTTTATAGACACAGCCAATACCATACGTAGGTCTACTCATCAAGAAACCAAAGACCTTATGACACTAAATGTGCTACAAAATTTGCAAACACTTTGCTTTACAACTTCCAGACAGATGGCTGAGCTTATTACTAGGTGGACTAAAGAGGAACTTGTTACAAGGTCTAAATCATCTAATATGGTTACGGCGTATCGGGCAGGTTATCTGCCTCAAGAACGGCGCGAAATAGAAAATAGACTAAAAAACAAAAATTTAATAGGGGTAGTCTCAACAAACGCGCTGGAACTTGGCATTGATATTGGTTCTCTTGACTCTGTTATACTCTCGGGGTATCCAGGTACAGTTATTTCCGCTTGGCAACAAGCAGGAAGAGCAGGCAGAAGTAACACAGATGCCCTTGTAACCCTAGTGGCCTTTCAAAATCCCCTAGACCAATATTTTATGAAACATCCCATGGATTTCTTTGGAAGACCACACGAACAGGCAATCATTGATTTACACAACCGATACATCTCATTAGGGCACATAATGTGTGCAACAAGCGAGCTACCAGTAACTGAGGGAGATAAACGTTTTTTCCCCGAACGGTTTGTTGAAAGTATTCAAGCCTTAGAACAAGAAAAACTAGTTAGTAAAACTCTACGGGGATGGGTCTACTCGGGAACAGCAAGAACCACCCAAGTGGTAAGTCTTGAAAACATTTCCAACAAAACCGTCACAGTTCTCTGCAACGGGAATATACTTGAAACTTTAAGTTTAAATAAAGCCTATGAAGAAGCCCATGCCGGAGCGGTTTTACTACATCAAGGGGAGACGTATCTTTGCGAAAGTTTGGATCTTGAGCATTTAATAGCTAAAGTAAAGCAGGAAAACGTCAACTATTACACAGAAGTGCTAAAAGACGTTGATGTAGCAATCAATGAAACGCATGAAGAAAATTTTGTGGGTACAAAGATAGGGTTAGGCGAATTATCAATTACCGAAATATACCCTATGTATATCACTAAAACAAGTGATGTTGTTCTCAAAAAAACACCTCTTGATTTGCCACCGTTGTCTTTTTCAACTATTGGTTTATGGTTTATTGTTCCCGAGAAAGTTAGAGAAGAAGTAGAGACGCAGGGTCTTGATTTTAATGGGGGTATTCATGCAGTTGAACATGCCATGATAGCGTTGTCACCTATTTTTGCAATGTGTGATCGATGGGACATTGGCGGCTTATCAACAGCGTTGCATTCAGATACGGGGGAAGCAACAATTTTCATCTATGACGGCTTCGAAGGCGGAATTGGTATATCTGAAACTTTGTACTCAAAGCTAAAGTTGTTATGGGAAAAAACTTTGGAGCTTATAGATACATGTGAATGTAAAGAAGGCTGTCCCTCCTGCATATACTCCCCAAAATGTGGCAACGAAAACACACCCTTAGACAAAAAAGCAGCAAGCCACATACTAAAGGCACTACTAAAACTATGCAACACCAAAGATAATAAGAAAAAACAAAAATCAGTCATATAATGAACCACTGTGCCGTGATAACGGTAGCTGTTTATGCCCATTTATCTAGTTTTTAGCAAATACCTTTTCAAATTGACTTGAGGCGCGCTCTCAAGTTTATGCCAAGCGTCGCCAATGTCTACAAAGAGCCCACATATTTTGAGGTATTCACATTGTAGCCTCCTCCTATTGCCGGTTACTACGTTTAATTATTTAGCGCCTCTATCTGATTTGAGCAACTGCTATGTATTCTTGGTTACTTCAATGCCAACTGCGCTATATCCTGCTAGTTTTGCTGCTACTAAGGTTGTTCCTGATCCTGCAAATGGATCTAAAATAGTCCGCATGGTTCAACAATTTTTACAATATCCCGCATTGAGAGTGTTGACCAATAGATACATCATAAAATACGTCGATAGTAATTCAGCCAGCGGCTATTATGGTTGAATGTAAAAATTGTAACTCTGAAAAAACAGTCAAAAACAAATAAATTCGCGGAAAACAACGCCACAAATACAAACAACACAAATACTTTTTCATAGAAGACGACCAACAAACAAACAAAAAAACACAACCCTAAAAACCCTATGCATCATACTTTACACCCTATGCAAAGGATCCTATGGCATGTTGGAAAAAATCTTTGACCACGATCGACCCTTAATTTACCACTAGATCAAACAAACAGGATTAGACACCAACGAACCAATAGTGTCAGACAATATCAAAGAAATAGAGTTTGATAAAATGTGACACTTTATAGGTTCAAAAAAAAACAAACTATGGATCCTCAAAGCCATTGACCATAGCACACAGAGAACTATGACCTAGGTGCTTGGCAACCGTGATACTACAACTTTCAGACGACTCTATCAAAAAGTTTGTCATCTAAAAAACTGCGTTTTTTACACTGATAATTGAGACGCGTTTACCAAGGTGTTACCCTGTAAACATCATGTTATTGGTAAGGCTCACACTGTTACTATTGAGCGTGATAATAGTAATACACGTCATCATGTTGATAGATTTACTAGGCGTACTAAGGTTTTATCTAAGAGCTCTGTTATGGTGGATTTAACTCTTCGTCTGTGGTGTGCTTTGACTACACCTGAAATGTTTCAACATGGCAAAAACAAATGATGCACATCTTTAGGTGAACACTCTCGTTTTTTCAAAACAGGTAGATCTTTAGCTTTTTTGCAGTTCAATAGCAATGTTTGTGAAATGGCTGTGTAACTTAGTAAAATGGTTGTGTTGTGTGTTTCCCGCCATAGTTTTTGATAAGAAATAAAGTGTGTACTAATGATGTGAAAAGGTGTTTTCCGTCTTGTTTCCCGCATTGGAAAGGTCTTAAAGCCGACAAGCTGTCTAGCAGACAAAGTTCCAAATAGGAAGTAACTCTCTAATACACCAGAAAATAAAAAGCAAAAACAGTACTCAAAAAAGACAATTAAAATCAATAGCCGTTTATCAAAACAGTATTTACCTGTTTTCTTTAAATCACGTATAGTACAAAAAATAATAAAGTGCTGATAGCTATTTATTTAACATAACATGTTGATGACTTTAGACGGTAGCAATGGTAAGTAAGAAAAACTCTCCTAACAACGATAACAATAAAGTTCGTATACGTAATAGCACCGCAGAGTTCTTAACGTTTGCATACCAAACAGACGGCGATGGCATTGAAGTACGCATACAAAATAACACTATTTGGCTCTCACAAAAAAACCTAAGTCAACTATTTGGTACAACCCCTGATAACATTGGTCTTCATTTAAAAAATATCTTTAAAGAACAAGAACTACAAAAATCTTCAGTAGCCGAGGAATTCTCGGTAACTGCTAGCGATAACAAAAACTATCAAGTACAGCATTATAATCTTGATGCAATTATTGCTGTGGGGTATCGGGTTAATTCTAAACGGGCAACAGCGTTTCGTCAATGGGCTACAGGGGTACTGCGTGATTATACTTTGTGCGGGTATGTTCTTGACCGAAAACGCATGGAAAACGGCATCTTTCTCAATGAGGACTACTTTGAGCGCCTACTTGAAGAAATACGCGAGATACGTCTCTCAGAGAGACGATTTTATCAAAAAATCACCGACATTTATGCGACAGCTATGGATTATGATAAAAACTCGCCAATTACCCAAGAATTTTTCGCAAAGGTGCAGAACAAACTGCATTTTGCAGTTCATGGTCACACAGCCGCAGAATTAATCTATGAACGCGCTGACGCGGCAAAAGACCATATGGGACTAACCAGTTGGGAAGGCAGCCCAGTGGGTCGTATTGTAAAAAGTGATGTGGGTATTGCTAAGAATTATTTAACTACTGTAGAGTTGCAAAATCTTGGTTTGTTAGTTATGCTTATTTAGATTTAGCTGAGCGCCGGGCGAAAAGTCGGGTTGCTATGACTATGGAGAGTTGGGCCGCCCATCTGGATTTAATTTTGCAGGCTGATGGTAATGAATTGTTGACTAATGCTGGAAAAATTAGTGCAGAAATAGCTAAAGCACACGCTGAGAGCGAGTTTGAAAAATATCGTGTAGTGCAGGATAAATTGTTTGAAAATGACTATGATAAACAATTAAAAATGCTCGAACAACAAGCAACCCCTACGGACGCCGAAGACAAATAAGGTGACCCTTATTTTTCCCCATATAGGGGATTGTAAAAGGCGATGGGTATTGCAAGTACTACTCTGTAAAGTCTAAAAGTTTATACTACTGATTGTCCATTGACATATGTTGGACATGATAACATGAAAGGAAAATATGTCAGCATAAAATTAAC
>WQSY01000102.1 GCA_009787585.1 Candidatus Bathycorpusculum sp.
AAAAACATGACACAGAACAACTTTTTCTCAACAATACCCACCAAAAAAACAACTGCTCTACACACATAAATAACACATTCCAAACTCTATCCGTTGTAGTGTTAAGTGCCCTAGCAAAATCAACCGCTGTACGCGTTTTAGTAACAAGCGACTCCCGACGCCCCGCCAGCGGCTCAAAAATCATAAAAACATCCACCACACCCATACGTTCATACTCATAATCCACTCTTTGAGATTGACCCGACGCACAGGGCAGACGAGTTTGCTTGACAAGCTGCTTATTTGTCTCATCAATACAAACCATCGGCCTTAACGGATTGTAGGGCCGTTGATAAACATCAAAAATGTCCTCCATTTTGGCTACATATTCTGCGTTTGCTTTTGGGATGCACCATTCTTTAACTTGCCAGGGTTTAATTTCGATTTTTTCATTACCTCACAAACTGTGGTGTCTGTTATGTAGTCAACAACCTCAAGGCGTATGAGCTGGTCTGCTATGGTTTGCATAGTCCAGCGCGAACGTCCTTGTGGTGGCTCTGAGCAGGCGATGGCGCATATATGGGCTTCAACTTCTCCGGTTACTTTGCGGTGATAGTTTAGCTGTTTTTTTCGTCCCAAGGCGGCTTCCATGCCTTCTGTGACAAAGCGTTTGGCTACGCTTGATATTGTGCTGTTTGTTGTGTTGTAAGCTGTTTGTATGCGTTTGTATGTCCATTGCTGGTTTTCTGGTGTGTGGTCTAGTTTTAGTAGTATTTGTGCGTGTTTTATGCGGTAGCCTTTGCCGCCTTTCTGTATGAGTTTTTCTAGTTGTTCTTTTTCTTGGTCTGTTAGTGTGAATTTGTATCGCGGCATAATATTTCCCACAGTTTGTGAGAAAATATGTACATACCCCTATTTATAATAACTCTAATTACTTAACGGATATAACAGTAGGATGCTGATTCTACAATGCTTCGGAGTTTTTCCCCTGCTCGGTATGCCGCCGCGCCTACGGCGGAGCGCCCCGTGCTTCTGCCGATGACGTTTACGTCAAAATAATAAATTGCCATTACAGACAGCCCCCTTTAGGACAGCTTATGCGGGGCTGCCTGTCCGTTTTCGTGTATTTTGAAAAAAAGTCGTTTCGGCCAAGCGCAGCATGTTGCGAAGCAACATATAGTTGCGCCCTTAAACACTTGAAACAGAAGGCTTTTTTAAAGCCTGTGAAACAAGGCAAAAAAGGTTCACGGCAATAATTATCCGTAGAGAGAAAAATTAGTGTGAAAAATCGGAATGCCAGTGTCGCCCTTACCGTGACCTTCCGTTTGGCGGTGCGTAAGCGTCGCTGATCGGGAGCACCCGCGACCGCTTGGCGATGCGCACGCACTTCTCCCAAACTCAGGGAACCGCAAACAAAAAGGGGAAAAGCAAAAGTCACTTTGCTACACCCCTATGAAAATTTCTATCTTCGTATTTTGATAAAGCCGGAAAAAGTTTGGATTATACCACTTTCGGTACGTTAGTAAGTTATAGTGTTATAAGGGTCTTTGTAAGGCCAGTTAAAAGTCAAAAAAGGTGAGGTTAGAGATGCCCATCAGAAAAAAATTGTTAAATACACAATTACAAAAAACGGTACCACACATCTAAGTGTACACGCTTTAACACTTAAATAGGCGTAAATGATAGTTTATTTACATAATGTGTTAACTTTGACAGGCTGCACTTTAGCATCACCGCTAACTCAAAAACAAAAAACTGTATGGTCCCTACTAAACAAAGGCTTATCCACCGCTACAATCGCCAACAAACTAAACACCACAAGACAATTCATCAACCAAACCAAACTATCCGCCGAAGCCAAACTATCAACCACACTACTAGACGTAGCACAAGCAAACGACCTCCAAATAACCAAACTCTACCCCAAAAACGGCATACTCCTAGCATACCACCCAGCACTAAAACGCAAAGCCATACTCACCTACAACACCAACCACGGCATAAAAGTCTGGTACTGGCACGACAACCCCGAAGAAGTCACAGACACCACATTTCTAAACCAAACACGACAATACCTACTAGACATCGCCAAAGAAAGAGACATAGAAATAGAAAACACCGAAAAAACCCACCCAGCCAAACTAGCACACCAAATCTTCTCAAAACTCATCCCAGAACTAAAAACCTACACATAACACTGCTAAGCAATAACACAACTATGGTTTTTAGATACACACAGAAACAGTGAAACATAGAAATTTTTGCCATTAATCTTTTGTATGGACTCAAAACACACCTTTTTAGACAACTCTAAACAAAGGAACAAATCAACATTACGTGAATAAAGCAATAGTTTATGGATACACAATTAACATATCATATGGACCTATAATCAATGCCATCTATGTAGAGAGCAGTAAGAGGATCAGACATCATAAAAGTTTCAGGATTATCGTCAATAACTTCCAGCAAATACGTAATCTGGGCCTTACCATCATAACCACTACATCGAACAACGTTATTCCCACTAATAAGACGACAATTATTTACGGGGTAAGGGTCTACTATTTCTACTCTTCGCCAGAACTGGGAAAAATCAGAACAAACCCACTGTACACTAACACTCACTTCAAACACATCACCCACTTTTGGCGTGGTCATATTAGAAATTTTAGAAAAATCGAAAGATGAAAGACCATTTTGAGCGCTAGCACGACTAATGGACACGCCACCATTAGACACTTCCGAAGAAAAGAGCATAAAAATAGTAAAAGATGCCAAAACAATTACTAACACAGTAGCAATTATCCAAATTGGACTTTTCCAACGAGAATTAGACAACCTTTGAGAACCCGTTGTACCCAATTCTTGAGGAAGCCACCCTCTGAGACTGCTTTTAAGCATCTTTTCAAGTGTCATTATATCATCCAGCCACAAATATGGTTGAATCATTTAGCAAGTACTTATTAATAACCTTTTACTTAAAGGTAGCCAAACCCCAAATTACCCACATTTTAAGAGCTGTTAAATGTCTTCGAAAAATCACATGACGTTACAACAAAAAATTATTAAAACTACAGTATATTCAAAAGTCCATACTTTTATTTAAAAAAAGTTTTTTGTTTCTCTCCATTTTTCTTCTTCAAAGAAGCTCTATAAACAAAAAACCCAACCAAACCAAACACTACAACAAAAACAGGCACTAAAAATAACCACCAAGAAAAGATGAAGAAGACGAATAGTGATAAGTCTCTATGGTGAAGTTTAGGTTTTCTGAATAATCCGACAACAAAAAAACACCGTCAGATACGGACGTTATACCCAATTTGTTTAAAGTTACATCACTAATGTACCCCGCTGCAGGGCGAAGAAGTACACCAGTTTTCGGATCAAAAAACAACTCATGCGTTCCCATAATTGAGCCTGATGAGTCAGTTTGTTGATAATACCCTTTAACCAATTTTGAAAATGCTACATCATCCACAGTTAAATTTGGGATCAAAGTTGGAATCCGGCTTTTAGATATAACAGTGCCAGAGAGAGACAAGGTTTCTGTTTGGAAGAGTTGTATAGTGTTACCATCGATTAAAGAATCGGGATTTACAACAAATATTGTTGTTATGGAATCTATGTAAACACGTCCATTTGAAACTGTGGCAGGTAAAGATACTTGGTCCTGAAAATCATCAAAGGCGAACATAAATTTGACAGTATATTTGTCTTTAGTGGTTTCTTCCATAGAGAAAGTAAAACTTGCTGTTTGAGGATAACAAGTTGTTCCGTTCAGAAATTGCACATAAAGAGGACTTTGTTGTTGCTTACTTCCATCAGGGGCCACTTGTGGTTCGTCACGTTGAAAGGTAATGTAAAAGGTTGATGGAAAAGAATTACTTGTTGCACCCATGGCAGAAGAGGAAAAAAATAGAGGACAAAGGCATAGCAGTGTACAGAACACTGCTAAAATTGGCTTTCGTATCATCAATTCGTAACACTACCACCGTGTGGATTTTGAACTGACAGTGTTTTTGTGTTTTGTAATTAGAGTTGTGACTAAGCCTATGCAAAGAAATGCTACGCCACTGGTTGTTAGAAGTATACTGACAAGAAACTTGTCTGCCTCTCTATAAACAACACCTGCATTTGGTGGAAATTTTACACTAACTGGAATAGGAACAGTTGCATTACCCAAATTAGTTACATACAACACATACTCACCCCGCTCAGTAAAATCAATTGGAACAGAAAATGGTGTAGCCTCTTGCTTATCAACTAGCGTTACATTTGACGGACTAACAACCACCAAACGCACATATGCCTCATATTCCTCTGGAGTCGCAGGAGCGGCAACACTAATCGAGCCATCAGCATTAGGATTTGCAAGCTCCTCCGCCGTAGGAACCCCTGGCACCATAGTATCACTCTCCACAACAACGTTGCCCAAACCAACCGGAGCCACAAACAGCCCATACGCAAAAGTCACACCCGGATCAACTGTCATAATCTGTGTTTTGTAAGACTGTATCACAGGAGCAGTCCAAAGATTAAACAACATAATCACTCCAAGAATCAACAGTATCAAACCAAGACGGGTAATGTTTATTCGCATATTTCAAACCTCCAAGAAAAATAAACAAACATTGGAATCACCAATATACACGCATAAAAAACCAGCAAAATAGCAAAACTGCCCGTTGAGAGAGTGTATATGAAAGCATTTTCAATCTGGGGCGTTACAAATCTTGGAACTATGCCAAGTAATCGCTCCAAAAACACCAAAGCCCCATCATGAGGCGTCAAACACAAATAATTAGCATAACCCNCCCCCGCCTCAAGTAAAATTTTAGTGTTTAGAGATGCGGGGTACCAGATGAAAAAGTTTGCAAGCAAAGACGTTAACACCGCAGGAATAGAACGCTTAATCACTAAAGCAACTAGAACACCTAAACCGCCACAAAACATCAAAGACAAAAATGAAACAGGCAGAACATATAAAGAAAGTTGTAAAACAAGCCAAAGATCCGAATAGAAGCTAAGACCTACAAAAAACGTGGTAAGCACCCAAGAAAGCAAAACCAAAGGCAAAACAACCGCAAAAAACTTTACCACAAAAAACAATTTACGAGACACAGGCATAGATAAAAGTGACTGCATCAACCCAGACTCATAATCCCTAGCAAAAGACAAAGCCATTAAAACCCCACACATAATAACCCACGGCAACATTAACGAAGCCACCGTAGCACTCACACTATCCATCACCGCAGACCGAAAAACCTCTGGAAACGCTGAGTGAGCAACAATCTCCGTAATAGGCATCACTGACATAAGGGTTAGTACTGCCATAAGTGCAACTGTAATTTCTAATATGGGTCTGCCCCAAACTTTACCAATCTCAGCCCTCAACAACGCTAAACCCGCACGAAAAGACAAACTTTTAAGCCTCCTCAATCGCCGATTTAAAAACTGCTTCTAAATCAGACTCCACCATTTTCAATTCATCCAAAGACGCCCTAGCCTGGCCTACAAGTACAGGTAAACGTTGTTTAAACAGCCCAACATCCTTCACAATAACATGTAAAGAATCATCAACTACTGATAAATTCTCAACATACTCCTCAGCCTTCAAAAGAGCCGCTACTGACTCAGCTGGTTGCACCCTAACAATAAACTTTGTAGACATAGTTTTATCAAACATTTGTGTCAACGTTCCTTGCCGTAATAGTTTGCCTTTATTCATTAAGATAAAATTGTCACACACTCGCTCAAGCTCAGACAATATATGACTTGAAATCAAAAATGAAACACCTTTTTCTTTATGCAAAAAGGGTATAAGTTCAAGAATCTTGGCACGATTCAAAGGATCCAAGTTTGATGTGGGTTCATCAAGAATCACAAGCTCCGGACTGCCTAAGAGGGCTTGGGCTAAACCAAGTCTTTGGCGCATACCAGCAGAATATCCCCCAATACGCCGGTCATACGCACTCTCGTCAAGCTCAACAAGACGTAAAAGCGTCTTAAGCTCAACCAAAGAATCAGACACCCCCCTTAGTTTAGCCATTAACTTTAACTGCTCAAGCCCCGACAAATGATCATAAAACGCCAATTTTTCATACAAAACCCCCACCTTACTGCGAACAACCAAAGAATTACGCCAGCAATCAAACCCAAACAACTCAGCCTTGCCCGCATTAGCTTTGATTAATCCTAAACTTAACCGTATAGAGGTGGTTTTGCCTGCACCGTTAGGTCCAATTAACCCATTAATTCCTCGGCATATTTTCAAACTAAGGCCATCAAGTGCCACGGTAGAACCGAAACGTTTTGTAACAGACTTAAATTCACCAATAACCTCACAATCCATAAGAACACCTCATGTCAATATTTGATATAAAATTGAATTTTAAAGATTGATTTGAAAAAGTTTCACTCTTCTCACTATTTTTCTTCTTCAGAGATACTCTATAAGCAAAAAACCCAACCAAACCAAACACTACAACAAAGACAGGTACTAAAAATAACCACCAAGAGAAAGATGGAGAAGACCCCGAAGAAGACGAAGAGGTCCAAGTATCTAAGGTAAAGTTTAGGTTTTTTGAATAATCCGACAACGAAAAGATTCCGTTAGATATAGATGCTACACCTAATTTGTTTAAAAGCACCTCATCACGAACACCCTGCGATGGAAAACTAACAATTATACCGGTTGTTGGATCAAAAAAGAACTCATATAACACCGCGCTAAATTGGTCTGATGTACCAGTTTTTTGATAATAACATTGAACCCATTTTGAGACTACTACACTACTACGTCTAAAACACTGGATATAGTTTGTGTAGTTTGATTCTCGCATCATCCGCAGTAAACTGCCACTTAACAACTCTTCGCCG
>WQSY01000103.1 GCA_009787585.1 Candidatus Bathycorpusculum sp.
TTCTTCACAAAAACTTAAAACTGCAGACGGGGCATAAAAAACTAACGAACCAAGCACTCCTACAAAACGTGTATGTTAATTATGGATGCATGGTTTTTTTTCATGTGGCCATAATTAACATACAAGTGCTAAAAGGTCATGTCGATTTTTGTAGTTGTTAATAATTGTATGTATTCATAAAAACTTAGACCGTAAATTGATGTAAAAGCTAACAAAACCAAAAAGCAACCTCAATTTGTATGCGGGTTATGGGCACATGGTTTTTTTGATGGTTTTGTTGTGTGTTGGTTGTTTGTGGGTTAGGATCTTGGTTTTGTTAGAAAAGGTGTATGTTTTGTTGTGTCGTGATAAAGTTGTTTCGATAGTGAAGATACAAATGTTAACAGTGTTTAAATAAATAAGATAATATTATGAAAATATATAATTTGATTTAATAAAAAAAGTTTTTATATCACAAAGCGCACATAGGTAAAAAAATTAGGGAAGATGAACAAAAATGGGTTTAACTACATGTGTAATGGGCTTAGGCAATATTGGAACACCCGTAGTCCAACACATCTCAAAAATATACAAGCAAACACACGGGTATGACATATCACAAGAGGCAATAAAAATAGCTAAACAAAACGGAATTAACGCCTCAAATGAACTAACCCATGCAGATATTTACGTTATCGCTGTTAACACTTGGTTCCGTAACGGTCACTCCGATATGAGCGCCATAGAAGACTGTACAAAAAAAGCTATTGAACTAAACCCCAACGCTCTCATTTGCTACGAGTCAACATTAGTAAAAGGAACAGCACGTAAACTAGCCCAAAAGTATAACGTAACAAACATGGCAGTCTGCCCTCACAGATGGTGGAAACAAGAAGAAGACAAACACGGCGTAGTTCAAATAAGAGTTTTAGGCACATTAAATAAAGAGAGTCAAACAAAAGCTCTTGAATTCTATAACGCGTTAGGCATACCTACGCATATTGTTAGTTCACCAGAAATTGCTGAAATTTCTAAACTAGTTGAAAATACTTATTTTTATCTTCGCATAGCATACGCGCAAGAACTCAAACTTCTCTGTGACAAAAATCAATTAGACTTTAATGAGCTTCGCGAGGCAGTCAACACAAAATGGAATGTAGACATGGCAGAAGCACGCGATGGCATAGGTGGAGAATGTCTCCCAAAAGACATCAGATTCCTAATAGACTCATACCCCACAGCACAATTACTTAACGGCGCAATAGCGTCAGATAACGTCTACCAAACAGAACTGGCCACAAAAAATCAACAAGGCAAGTAAACAAGAAATACATGAAAATCACAATTTTTTTTTAAAAAAGAGGCAAATTCATGTCTCAATTCACTAAAAAAGCTATTTTATGTTATGTAACAATATACAGTACAGTGACTATTCTATCTTTTATATATCTAAACAGATTGGTTACATATGATCTCAATTGGTCACAATTATTAATACAGGTAGTATTAATAGTATATGGCTTAATTATAACGCCCTTTCTAGTTTTTCGCACAGTAATTACATACCTATATAAACCTACACCTGACATGGGACACCGCCCCTACGTAAGTGTCCTAGTTCCCGTATACAATGAAGAAAACGGCATATGCAACACCATTGACTCAATTCTAAACTCTGACTACCCAAAAGACAAACTAGAATTAATCGTTATAGATGATAAAAGTAAAGATAAAACCTTAGAGGTAATAAATAAAAAACGCCAAGAATGCAATTTCAAAATAGTTGCTCAAGCCAACAATTTGGGCAAACGTCATGCAATGGCCGCTGGGCTAAAACAATGTAGCGGCGAAATTTTAGTATGCGTAGATAGCGATACAATTCTAAAACCTGATGCTATAAAAAACTTAGTCCAGCCATTTCATGATGAAAAAGTTTACTGTACATGCGGTAGCGCCATAGTTGCCAATGACACAGATTCTCAAACTAACACGTTAATTGCACGATTCCAAAAAGTTTGGTATGCAGACTCTTTTAGACTCCGCAAAGGAGTAGAGAGCTTATTTAACATGGTTATATGCTGCTCAGGCGTGTTATCGGCATATCGTAGAGAAAAATTTGAATCCGTTACGGAAGAGTGGCTAAACGAAAAATTTCTAGGGCGCGAAGTCATATCAGGTGATGACCGTCAAATGACAAATTTGATGATGCGTATGGGTGGAAAATCTGTATTTCAATCCAACGCGCAGGCCTACACTTTTGCGCCCCATAAATTCAAAAAATTTCTCATACAACAAATTCGTTGGGGCAGAAGCGGATTTCGCGGCATGTTATTTGCCTCCAGATTTTTTACAAAGAAAAACACTGCACAAAAAATCATTTTTTATCTTACAATGTTTACAACATTTATCTCTCCAATCTCACTTTTAGTAAATACCATTGGCTTAGCCATGCTAAGTCGATATGACTTAATTATTTCATACTTTGCAGGACTTCTAATAGTTTCAACTTTAATTGCATTATCTGATAAACTTTTAGTAGAATATTTTTCATTTAAAGACATGCTATATCGAATAGCATTTTTCGCAATATCAATCATACTAACCTTTGTTTACCTATACTCATGGCTCACACTCTGGAAAGGAAAAACTTGGGGAACACGATAAACATGATAAACAAGTCAAACACCACAATCATAAACAAAAAAATTGTAATAATCGTTGTAATAGCAGCCCTACTCACCGCAAGCACATTAGTCTATGCAACAAATAGAACAGAACCGATAAATATCAACTCAACAAACTTGACCACCGAAGAAAACAACCAAAATGAAACACAAACATCACAAGAAAAAATACTACAACAACCAGCAAACACTCAACAGTCCGACAACAACAAATAACTCAACAACCAATCAACTCGAAAATTTTTTTTCACTCTAATTTTATACCGTTACAATAAGGCAAGAGGTTGCAAATGAAATTTTCACTTTTTAACTTATAGATATTCTTTGCAGTAGAGTAAAACATGTTTAGAGCTGGTTAAGAGCTCAGTTGGTGAATTTGGTTGCTGTGCTATATCGTTTTAGATGCAACTTGAATTCTCACAAAAACTGTAACATACAGGGCTGAAAATTATTTAATATATTTGTCGTGTTTTATTTATTATGTCTCACATGTTTGTTTTTATGGTTTAGTTTTTATTTTTTATGTGAAAATCGTATCAAAAACTTTCACCCATAATGTGCATAACAATTATCACATACACCAAAAATGTCGGTTGTAAAAACAAAATAGTAGACATACGAGCATTTCAATCAAACTATTAATTACAAAAATAAGTTAAAAACAATACACATAAATGTGTAGTACAAAAACACGTAGAATTCAGGATGCAATACAATAATAAAAATAGGTGGTAGTGCCACAAATGATTTCAGTGGCAAGTGTCATTAAATTTGACCTAATTTATGAAGTAGAGTTATCGTTTTGTTGAATCTGCAATGTTTGTCTAGGATATATCATATCACTTGTAAGACCATTTAACGCTTTAATAGAATTAACAAATGTACCAAACCGTTGAGCTATTAACCACAAGGTATCGCCAGATCTTACAGTATAAGTCATAAGAGTAGATCGCTCAAAAGTATTATCAGCACCATTATCGCTGTTATCATTTTGTTGAATCCGCAATGTTTGTCTAGGATATATCATATCACTTGTAAGACCATTTAACGCTTTAATAGAATTAACAGATGTACCAAACCGTTGAGCTAGTAACCACAAGGTATCGCCAGATCTTACAGTATAGATTAAGTAATTTGATGACGGTAAAGTTTTAGAGTATTCGTTTATAACTACGGTGGCGTAATTGCTTTTAAACGTGTTATTTGTTGCTTTAACGCGTACATAATATGTTCCAGGTTTTAGCCTTTGTATATTAGATCCAGTAATTGTTTTCCATGTTACACCATTATCTGCGCTATATTCCATGTTGTTTGTTACTTTTGTTATAACACCGTTGTTCTGAGCAGACGTAGTGCAATCAGTCTTACGGGGCACTGGTGCAGAGGGTCTATCTTTGATAAATAATCTTTGTGTGGCACTATCAGATGTTCCGTCACTACCTTTTTTAATTATAGTAATTGTTGTACCAAACCATGACGAGTCTATAGAGTATAGACCACCAGATACGCTAATGGTTTTGCCGTTTATTACGTATGCACCGTTTAATCCTTGCAAAGTTTCTGCAACATAGTCTATTGTCGCATTAGGTGTAGGCTCTTTTGTGAGTGAAGAACTAGGAGAAGAAGACGGTTCTAGCGAGGTTCCTTGAGAGTTAGAGGAAGAATAAATTATGTCATATGCATTACTAACTCTTACATCAATTATAGTGGCAGTGGAGGCAGCATTGACATTTATAACGCCTGTTTTATCAGATGTATAACCTGAAAGTGTTGGAACAGTTATAGAAACACTGGCAGTTGTCACGCCGCCATTGCTGGGAATGTTAAAGATGTCGTAGTAACCATTAGCATCGGTTTTTGTGGATAGCTTGAGATTAGATGTTCCACCGCCATTTAACACATAATTAATCACTTGGTTAGCAACAGGACTGTTATCTGCATATGTTAAGCGTCCTCTAATTGGATTATGTTCCACTGTAACAGACTTAAAACCAATTAAAGTATGCACATCTTTAGGATCAGGTGTGGGATCGCCTTTTGAGTCAGAGGATTGATCATAATTACCTACTTTAAAATAGTAAGAGTTACTATCTGCGGGGTTAGCTAGCATGGCATCATATATTTTTGTTTTCACAACATTAGCTTCTTTACTTTCAACCCAAACCTGCAGCCTACCATTTATACACTCATATGTCACCGTAAAGGCTTTACCAACTGGAATATGTACCGATGAGTAAGTAATGCTACCTGTTGTATCGGGACTACGCATACGAAATGATGATGCCCCCAATTTAGCATCTATATACATTAAACTAAACATTGCAGATTTTCCACCCGACTCACCCCAAAGCTGCCCAATACAAGTGTAGCTTTGTGTAGCATAATCGCCTACGCCGTTATTGTTAATGCGTTCTGCCTTTACTTCTGTTACCATTTTATGATAACCCAATCGACCCCATTGCGCGTTAGTACCCCAACTACCACTTGTATCGCCACTTCCAGGAATAATTTCACGTAATTCACAGCGAACATGAGGACTGCCAAACTCTTTTTCGCCAGCACCTCTCTGCGGAGTTTGGAACATATCATACCCAACAAACGTGTCCGTTCCGGGATACCACCAACTATTATATAGCGATTTCTTCAAATCACCACTGGAAAGTATTTTACCCGTGGGCAAATCTAAAGTCCAAATATTATAATCAATACCACTACTACCTGTTACAGCAGAATCAGCCGCATACACCGAATCGAGGGGAATAAAGGCACAAACAGACACTAACTCGAACATTAACACAAAAAGCAATAGCCCTACAACATATTTTCTAATATTTACGTAAACACATTCTTTTTTCATTTTAGACTTCCTTGAAATAACATAGCCATTAAAAAGGCACGGTAAATTAGTGTGCATCAAAAGATTTAAAGATACTTCCTAAATTCCCATGAAATTATACCTACAGGTTTACTCGGGAACAGATATATCAAATGTCTGATAAATTAACCACTGATTTTCAGTAACCGGAAAAAAATTCTACTACCTTTAAACTCAATAACACGATGCTTACCCAAAACACGAAACAACAGCTTCAAAGTCCACTTCCTATAAAGACCAAAAACCAACATAACATTATGAACATAAGACAACAAAAACAAAACAACAAACCCAATAAAAACCTTATTCTGCACAACCTCATCCCCATGAACACACAACCTACCAACATCCAAACCATACTTAAGACCCAAAAACCCCTTCTCAACCACATCCTTAACACGATAAATCCACAAAGCATCACAGCCACACCAACCACATTACTAACAATAACCAACCAACCAGCATTCCTAAAAGCACCCTCAACCACATCCTCCCTAACCTCCACTCTATATCCAAACCCACCCACCTCATGAAAACAAAAATACCGCTGATACAACACATCACCAACATACCGCAAAAGCTCAGCCACAGCCTTCCTTTGCATCTCCATCACCATGCAAAAATCCGCTCCCTAACATCCACAGCCCTCACAGGATTAAAAAAAACATGCACAAACACCGCATAACCCACCCTCACCATCATCCCACAAAACCCTTCTAGTAACAGCACGCAAAGACTCCCACCCATAAGTACAACATTTTTCAAACAATCAATCATTTCACGCTCATCTGCTATCTGTCTTTGAGTAAAAACAAACGTAAAAGGCATAGCAATAACAAATTTTTTGTTTGCATCAAGCAAACCAGTAATGTTTTTCTTACTGGCAAACCCTTTTATCCATCACTACTAAAACGGGTTTATCACCTGCAATAGTTTCAAATTTTGCCAGAATAGTTTTTAGAGTGGAGACATCTTTTAGGCTTCCTGAGTAGACTGTTTGATATATTGGTAATCTTGAGGTTTCGCCCATGAACATGTAGAGGTTGATTTGGGCCAAGTTTTGGTCATGTGTCAAAATAGTTTGTGAATTTACTTTAATGTGATTATGAACCATTCATAAAGAAGGGGTTCATTTTTCAAGTATTCAAAACAACAACTCACCATACTTTCACCCAGACAACAAATACTGAAAGACAATACGG
>WQSY01000104.1 GCA_009787585.1 Candidatus Bathycorpusculum sp.
TTCCAGCAGCATGTTTTTCTAGACACCATTTAAGTTCACCCTTCTTTTTGACTTTAACCATAGTCTAATTGAGAGGGGTGAAATTATTTTGTGAGAAGACACATTCACTATTCTTAAGCGTGTATTATAAATAATACATTTCTTTGATACTTAAAACACAAACACCACGCTTGTACACTAACAAAATACGTGTCCTGCCACCAAACACTAATCACACCTAAGATCTAATATTATAAATTAATTAATATATTTTAAAAACGATCGTTTCGAAATCACCATACAACATTTCCACACAACTTTTAATTCAAAATTCTCAATTTTTCTATTTTTTAGGGAAAGGATATATCTCAGACAGTCCTTATGCTTAAATTTACCAGTCAGAGTGAAAAACATGTGTCCAGAAATGCACAAAGTAACAGGCAGCAGCATTAAAGTTCTAACCAGAGATGCAAAACAAATGGTTAACGGCCCATATTACTGCCCAAAATGTCGAAAAGAACTACTACAAATCTTAGGAACAGTAACCAAAAAAGAAATTTACGCCGTATGCAAATGTGGCATAAACCAACAATTAACCTATGCCCCAGTTTTCCAACCAATCGACTACTATAACAAATTCCGCGACATCTGGAAAAAACAAACATACGGCATAATCAAACGCTAAGAAACTAGAAAAAAAATAACTTGCAAGTATAGACGGCAAGTACACGTCTTTCAACAAAAAGAGTCAGATATTTACCCGCTCCTAACCCTACAAACTAACATCCCCCATTATAAGAACACAAACACGTTTTTAACCAGTTAACCAAACTTTGAACAAAATTTACAACATTTAGACAAAAAAATGCCATCACACAATAACAAAACAGACACTACGAACATTTTCAAAATGTTCACCCTCATACGTTCATAATTGGTCAATCGAGTTAAAATTAAACGACAATCTCGAACACACCACAAAAAAAAGAAAACAAACAAACACAATGCTGGTTACAAGTTTGTTTTCAAACAAACAAGCAAACAGGCAATAACTCTAAAAAAGAAAAGCTGTTTTTAACCCTTAATAACTGCTAGCGGTACGAGCCGAGCTACTTTAGTGGCTATACCAACTTGATCACTAACGTCTGCGATTACGTCAACATTTTTATATGCCTGATCAGCTTCTTCAGCTAGCACCATTGGACTTGCTGCTCGAACAGTTATACCAGATTTTTCAAGTCGCGTTTTAATTTCTCCGCCCCAATATTTGCGTTTAGCTGCAGAACGACTAAGTAAGCGTCCGGCGCCATGAGCAG
This sequence comes from Candidatus Bathycorpusculum sp., assembly GCA_009787585.1. Taxonomy (GTDB): domain Archaea; phylum Thermoproteota; class Bathyarchaeia; order Bathyarchaeales; family Bathycorpusculaceae; genus Bathycorpusculum; species Bathycorpusculum acidaminoxidans. Next base: position 1,296 of record WQSY01000104.1, read on the forward strand.
TGGAGCCAAAAGTTAAATCCATAGCTTTTTGATTGCCAACTAGAACCCATGAGCTTGTGCCCATGCTGCCAGGGATAATAACGGGTTGACCCTCATTTCGGTAATCTGCAGGCACATCTGGGTGTCCAGCGGGGAAAGCACGTGTTGCACCTTTGCGGTGAACCCAAACTTTCTTTGTTTTACCCTCAACTTCATGTTTTTCAATTTTTGCGATATTGTGAGCTACATCGTAGACAAGTTTTAAACCAAGATTTTCAGGATCTTGTTTTAGTACTTGCTGGAAGCTTTGACGTACCCAATGCATAATAGCTTGCCGATTAACAAAGGCATAATTTACAGCACAAGCCATTGCCTGATAATAATTATGAGCTTCAAGGCTTGTTCCAGGCGCGCAAGCTAATTCTCTGTCAGGAACAGTTATGCCATATTTTTTAATGGCAGACTCCATAACACGTAGGTAATCAGAGCAAACTTGATGACCATAACCTCGAGAACCACAGTGTATCATAACCATTACTTGTCCTTCATGAGTTATACCAAAGGTTTTAGCAGTTTTTAAGTTTAAAATTTTGTCAACTTTTTGAATTTCAAGAAAATGGTTTCCAGAACCTAATGTACCAATTTGGGTTAAGCCACGGCTTTTAGCCGTATTTGAAACCATGTCAGGGTTAGCATTTAGCATGCAGCCTTGTTCTTCGCAGTGTTCAGCATCTTCGCTCCAGCCTAAACCGCGTTCAACTAAAAAGTTCACACCCTCAACAGTTAAACGGTCTAAGTCACTATTGCTTATGGTTAAGTCTTTTCTACGACTGCCCAAACCAGAGGGTACATTGCGGAAAATGCTTTCTGTAAGAGCAGACAAATGTAAACGTATGTCTTGTTCGGTTAGATTGGAAGCTAAAAGTCTAACGCCGCAATTAATGTCATAGCCAACTCCGCCGGGGCTTATAACACCTTCAGTGTGATCAGTTGCCGCGACGCCGCCTATTGGAAAACCATATCCTTCATGACCGTCGGGTAAAGTAATTGCGTGCTTGTAAATTCCAGGTAACTGTGCAACGTTGGCACATTGCCAAAGAGTTCGGTCAGTCTGCATTTTTTCTAGCAGTGCCTGATTAGCAAAAATCAGGCCAGAAACATGCATATCTGCTTTATATTGTGGAATTTTCCACAGGTAGTCATTAATTTTTTCCAGAGGAACACGCTCTGGAGCTGGTCGTCCTTCATCTTCGCCCAAAAAGCTCACCAGTTACACAAAAAAGAAAGAGATATTATAAAACATTTGTACCTATTTTGACTGCGCTTTCTTAACGTATTCTGTAAAACCATAGAGACTATTCTCTATGGCAGTTTTAGCATAAACTGTGTGTCCCAAAAGAAAAGTTGAAAGCTTACTCATTAGGGGATCTTCTGTTAAGACGCGTTGGGTAATTTTCTCAAATGACTGATTTTGTTTTACCGCGTCTTGGATTATGTTGTTCCACATCAATAGCTGTGCTTTATAACCACGTAAACGTCGTATGGCATCATTTGCTTTTCCAAAATGGCTATAATACATAAAAGAAGGGCAATAACTAACAAGTTTATCTAAGGATAAAAGTGATGCTTCAAGATAGAACGGCTGAGGGGTCGTTGGAGACACTGTATTGAACTCTGGGAAATAAGTGCCTGCAGCGTCTCCGGGAAAAACACCATTATTAAAGCTTTCATGAAAACTTAGGTTATGTGAGGCATGACCTAAAGTTTCGAAAACAGTTAAAACGCCTTCATCTCCAAGATCAATTACCCCCTCAGTTATAGCAGTTATACGTTCTTGAGGTATAGGTTCAGGTTTTCCAAATATGTCACTTACAAAACCTAGCACTGATTTAGAAGAGAGCCAAAGTTTTTCAGGATCAACTATGTGAGGAACACCACGGGGGTGAACAAGGATTTGGGCGTTGGGTAAATGCTTAAGCAGAGTGCCTGCACCACCCCCGTGGTCAAGATGAATATGTGTAATTGCAACTATGTCAACGTCTTTAGGCTGTATTTTTAGCTCAGCTAAGCCTGAAAGTAAGTTAGGTATAGAACTAGTTGGTCCTGACTCGATAAGTATGGTTTTTTTAACAGTTTTTATTACATAACTTCCGATAAAGTTTTTGTATCCACCTGTTTCAAGGTCAATTAAGTACAAGTTTTTTCCAATTTGTGCTGTGTGCAAGCATTAACACTTCTTTAGCGTAATTTAGAACCAATTAGGCTTAAAGTTTTCCATAAAATTGTGCACATCACGCAATATATTTAATTATTTAAACTCCTTCAAGATGGTAGCCACCGGAGAAACATAAAGTGAAAACAATTATCTTTGGAGCACCAGGTGCAGGCAAAGGCACTTACTCAACTAGACTTAAAGCCCAGCTTGGTGTAGAAGTTATTGCCATGGGAGATATTTTCCGTGCGCAGGTAAAAGAAAATTCAGAGTTAGGTAAAAGAGTAAAAAGTTATGTAGAAAAAGGCGCATTAGTTCCCGACGAAATCGTTGTTGAGGTACTAAAGCAGCATTTAGACAGAGTCCCACAGGGTGCAGGTGTAATTTTAGATGGTTTTCCACGAACACTTGAGCAAGCTAAAACATTAGAGGGAATTTTTGAGCTTGATGTTATTTTACTACTTGATGTGCCTGACTGGATAATAATTGAACGTCTTTCTTCACGACGAGTTTGTAAAAACTGCGGGGCCGTTTACAACATACGATTCCTAAAACCTAAAGTTGAGGGTGCCTGTGATAAATGTGGAGGCGAGCTTTATCAACGCTCAGACGATAGTTCAGATGTTATTAAAAAAAGATTAAAAATTTATCAAGATCAAACTAGTCCCCTGCTTGTTTACTATAAAGAAAAGAATGTACCTATTATCACTTCAAAAACAGTTACTGTTGACACGCCACCTGAACCACTTGTTGAGCAAATGCTTGAAGAACTAAAAAGACTAAAAATGATTTAAATATCTAAAATAAACTCTAAAACCACATTTCCTATCTTTTCACACATAACAACCATACGATGATAAGTCACAGCTTTAACAGCCACTTTTTGAACATGTTTCTCAGGCTGAAACTTTTCGCCCCAAACACAGGCAGAAAATTTAAAACGCCCCGCAGTCTCAATCCAACGATTTACTTGAAACTTTGAGTACAACATACCCTTAGTTTCAGAACTTACCAATAACACTTCAAGCCAATTATATAAAAGCGCACAAAGATCATCAGCCTCCACAGTTATCAACTCTGCCTCTATTGGATCAACTTTTCCCGTTTTAGTCATAGTCTCAAACAGAGCCAAAGCAGCATTTTCAAAGGCCTCACCCAAAGAAACCCCAAATGCTTTAACGTAAACATCTGCAGTGTGCTCTAAAAACTCAAAACGACCCTCAAACTGTTTACCACACATTTAAAATTCACACCCCAACGGTTGGCACATCAATTCTAAAAAACGTTCAAACAAAAAAGCAAAGAAACATTCTAACATTAAACATAACCAGCAAAATCACGCTTTATAACACATGTTCTTAGAAATGGTTAGAAATTTTTTGAATGGCCACTTTAGCTAATTTAGCAGAGTTTGCTATATCTTGCATATTTAACACTGCAGCGGGACTGTGTATGTAACGCGTAGGAACGGAAATAGTACCACTTGGAATCCCTTGACGAGTCAAAGATATTTTTGCAGCATCAGTGCTGCCCATTAAACCAGACTCAAGCTGCACAGCAATTTTTTCCTCCTCAGCCGTATCTAAAAGCCAACGTAAAATTTTAGGATGAGTAATTAAACCAGAGTCAGAAACGGTAAGCACTGGACCTTTACCTGTCTTTACACTGGTATCATATTCACGAACACCCGGAACATCACCTGCAACAGTTACATCTAACGCTAAAGCAATATCGGGGTCAACACCAAAAGCAGCTGTGCCTGCACCACGAAGACCAACTTCTTCTTGCACCGTACCCACAGCATACACAGTGCAATCCGTTTCACCTAAGAGCTTAAGTGTTTCAACCATAGCTAAACAACCAGCACGATTATCAAAAGCCTTACCCATTACCAAATTGTTATTTAGAGCAACATATTTCGTGTCAAAAGATACAGAGTTACCAATAGATACACCCATTTTCTCAGCATCCGCCCGGCTTTCAGCACCAACATCAATAAACAAATCATCAAACACTAAGACTTTACTGCGCTCTTCCACTTTTTGAACATGAGGAGGCTTTGAACCAATAATACCTGAGTACACACCGTTTTTTGTATGAACTACTACTTTCTGAGCAGGCAAAATACGATCATCTATACCACCAATTTTTGAAAACTGCAAAAACCCATCTTTAGTAATTGTTTTCACCATTAAGCCAACTTCATCCATGTGAGCCGCAAGCATAATTTTTGGTTTACCTTGCTTACCTTTTTTTATAGCAATAACATTTTCAAGCCTATCAACAATTAACTCATCTACATAGGGCCGCAAAAGTTGAGAAAGTAATTCCCTAACAGGAGCTTCACTACCTGTTACTCCACAAACATTTGAAAGCTTTTCCAAAGTTGCACTCAATGACAAATATAATACCTTCTGTAATTACATAAATAGTTTTGAAAGAAATTACTATTAAATAATCTGGTTAAATAACAAAAAACAGGATACTACAGAACAGGTTTCTTATAGCAACATGAAACTGCATTGATAGCATATCGTGGCTGTATTGTCTAATTTTTGCGTATTTTTCATAGTCAATTCATAATTTACTTTTAGTTCTACGTAAAAAAACTATCAATGTCTACGTAACTTGCTATCACAGGCAACATTTTTAAGGTACACCAATCTAAATACGGGTCTGTTTTTTAAAGTAACATATTTTTCCACATAATTAGAAATGGGAAAACCTATTAACTTCCCATGAGGTGTACACAAAAGGGGTAAATGTTGAAGCAGAAAAATTGTTTGCAACATTTATAGTACTGTCACTATTAGTTAGCTCGATAGTTATCACATGTTATGTAATGTCTAATCAAGAGAGAGAAAAGTCATTCTATGTTGGAGATACTTATGTGGGGATTCTGTTCAAGAAGCTAAAGAACTGATTAATAAAGTAAAAAACTACACAAACCTTTTCATCCTGCAATCAGGATCTTTAATGACAAACATCACAGCTATGAATGAAATAGGCGATTATACAACCACCTCAAATTTGGGTCATGTCTCAAACTAGTTTATTTCCAAATTATAACACATTTATAAGCAAACCAAAAACAATCTTATGCACATCCAACAATTTAAAACAACAAAACGCCCTACAAACCAAACACTTAAACCTAGCACAAAAAATCAAACACTCACACTCAACTCCCCAAACAT
>WQSY01000105.1 GCA_009787585.1 Candidatus Bathycorpusculum sp.
TGATGAGCTAAAATAGTGTTACTATCACAGTATTTTGGCCTATCCAACCGCGTCGCGCAGGGCTACATGCTGCTTTTCAAAGAAAAACTAGGCTTCACCACCGTTTATAGCTACAAAACAATCGAGCGCGCCTACAGTGACATAGAGGTCAGACAAATCCTTGAAGAAATCTTTGAGTTAACAAGTGTTCCTGTTGCGGATTTGGGGCACGAGTTTGGGCCAGACGCTACAGGCTATGCTACGTCTTGTAAGTAGAACTATGGAACCGATCGTGCTAAAGACCAACAAGCAAAGGCTACGAGAAGGCCCTTTATATGACGGCCTCAAATACAAGGTTATTGTGTTTTTTATATTTGCAAGTAGGGCTACGGGTCATGAGTTGCCTTATTTTGAGAGGTTACTACGTGAGACGGCTATGCGGTATGGTCGGTTGGATTTGGTTGCGGGGGATGCGGCATATTTGTCGCGGGCTAATTGTGATTTAGTAGCTGCGTTGGGTGCTACGCCACGGTTTTATCCTAAAAAAGGTATTACGCTGCGTCAGAGGGGCAGTGTTACGTGGCGAAGGATGTTTGAGGATTTGATTTTTGATCCGCAAAAATGGCTAGAAGATTATCATAAGTGTTCAAATGTTGAGGGTTATTTTTCAATTCTAAAACGGGATAATTCTTTACCGTTATGCAAAAGCTTGGTGAACGCAAAGAGCAAGAAGCCTTCACCCGTGCTTGTAATCTAAACATCAAACGGTTATGCTACCTGTACTATTTGGAAGACATTAATGCAAGAGAAAGCTGGCACAAATAATATTGTCCCAAAGCCTACACTTACATAAACTTTATATATTGTTAGTTAATACACTATACAGCGAGTAATGTAGTAGATTAGATTAACGTGTAGAACATGAAGGGTGGTCTGAAGCCTTTAATGTCAAGATCGGACAATCAACAACATTAAAGACTGATTACAACCACTCCCAAATACATACGTTAGTGTAATTTAAGCATTGCTCCATAAAACAAAAAGAAGGAAAAACATGTGAATTTAAGAAAAATAAGTTCGACTATAGGTGTTTGTTTGGCTTTTGTTGCAGTGATGTCAATGCTTATGTCACCTAGCTTTGCAGCGGCAGAAGAAGGCAGCTGTCCTCCATGCGCGTATCTAAAAAGATTCGGTTGCGATTCACTCGGCGGTAACAAATATTATTGTTATGCTGAAAACGCAATAAACTGTAATGTGAAGTGGGCTGCATTAAATATTGAATTGTGGGTCGATGGTATACATATACCTCCTATTGATGTTCAGAGTCCATGGAGCCAAACAGTTCCTACAACCACTGGAAACATAGTTTTCCACGCATGGGTTACACATCAATGTAACTCCGGCTGTTGCACTTGTGGTTAATTGTGTCTGTCACTAAAGCCAGCAACACAACAAAACCCTTTTTTTTCTTTTTGCAAGTTTCGTTTGATGAATCTGTATGATGGTGAATATGTATGATTAATGATGTGAATAAGTTTGTAATTTCAGTGTTAATGATATGCCTATGTGTTTTTGGCATGTTTATCCCAGTTGTTACGGCGAGGGATACTTTTGCTCCTTCATGGCTAAAAGAAGGTGCGTACGTAAAATACGAACCCTCTAGCGAAAGTGCTTCCAGTTTAGGATATGTGGGATTCTTTGATTTATCTAATCCAAAGTTTGCTGGAACCGATTACATGTTAAGCCAACAGGTAGATGCTGTTCTTGGGACTATTAGTTCTAGTTTAGTGTGGCGGTGTGTTAGTGTTAATTCTACCATGGCAAAGTTGCAGGTTACACTTGACTACGTTGGAACACCATCTTTTTATGTTGACAATTTAGATTGGGTCAATGATTCTGTTGAAGAGGTATCTTTGCAACGTACGGCTGAAGTTTATGTTGATCTCTATAATAGGGGTGTGTATAATGTCGATGGCGTGTTTTTGGGTACTACCCATTTATGGTTGCCTGCAAACCCAAATGATGATCAAGAAATAATTATATGGGCGGAAAATTCGGAAATAATCACAACAACAGTAGAGGTTTTTGAACAGGGAAAACACTATACTTTTGAAACAGGCCCACAGGTTACAATTAAGAATCAACCGTTATTGTTTGGTTTGTCTTATGATTTGGATACTGGTCTTGGTGTGGGCCGTGAGGGTGGGCAGTCATTTCGTTGGGACCCTATCTTTGCAGTGGTCGGCATTGCCTATGGTCCTGTTGGAATGGTTTCTGAGACAAACATTGACTTGGGACCTGAACATTCAGAAACAAACTGGACACAAATGCTATATTACGCCATAATACCAATAGCAATAATTTTACTAATCGCCACTCTACTAATTAAACACAAGAAAAAGAAACACTAACACAACAACAATAGAATTAAAGGGGGGCTTTGTAACGGAAGAATTTATTGCCGAAACGTCTAATCTTGTGAAGACTTTTGGGAAAATGCCTGCGTTAAATGAGTTAACTATACAAATTCCAAATGGTATTTCGGGATTTGTAGGTAAAAATGGGTCAGGTAAAACCACAACAATTGGCGTTCTTTTAGGCCTAATAAAAGCCAACAAAGGCCAAGCATCCATGTTTGGTTTAGATTGTTGGAAAAACTCTTTTGAAATAAGACAAAAACTAGGTGTTATGCACGAAACCAACGCCTACCCAGGCAACTTTAGCGCCAGACGCTTCTTAACCCATGTAGCAAAACTCTACGGCATAACCCAAATTGACCAAACCATAACACAACTACTAAAAGATGTAGATTTAACTCATGCCCAAGATAAACCCATAAAAACTTTTTCTGCAGGCATGTTCAAACGCCTAGGCCTAGCCCAAGCACTAATAGGCAACCCCGAACTAGCAATACTAGACGAACCAACAGCAAACATAGACCCCTTGGGACGCATTACGATTTTAGAAAAAATTAAAGACATGCACACAAAACACGGAACCAGTTTTCTCATATCCACCCACATACTAAGCGATTTAGAAAAAATTTGTAACTACCTCATCATAATCGACCAAGGAAAAACCATAGACCAAGGCAACATAAACACCCTAACCGAGAAATATTCAGCTAATATTTATAAAATCGAAGTCTCAAACCCCCCACAATTCATAACAGCACTTCAAAAAACAGATACAATTGATAAAGTTTGGGTTGAAAATGACAAAATATTCTGCAAGGTAAATAATCCTGAGATGTTTTGTGCAGAAATTCCCAAAATAGCCTCCGAACTAAAACTACAACTAAAAGGGTTCCAGCAAACCTTGAATTCTCTTGAGGAAATTTACTCCCAAACCGTTGGAGAAAAACGATGAACAAACCTCCAAAGGCTTTTTTTCGACTGTTTCTTTGGGAAATTGAGAACTGCCTAAACCTGCCCGTACTTTCTTTAATTGTTGCCTCAGCAATACTTGCAGTGTTAGTTCAATCAACATCCATCACAGGATTCACCCATGATTACGGCGATTTATATTCTGGTGCAAGCACTATTTTTCTTATTTTAACACTTGTTACGTGTACTTTGTTTTCGCACAGTTTTGCAGGTAGTTTTGGGCGAGGCGACCTAAAGCGAATGTTGTCTTATCCAGTTAAGCGCTGGCAAATTTTCGTATCAAAAGCGTTTGCTCTTAATCTAGTTATTTTTAGTATATATGCATCTACATATGCGATGAATCTTTATATTAACGCGATAAGTTTGCTGGAGCCTATGTTTTATGTGTCTTTATTTACAATATTTTTACAGTTATTGTTTGTGTGTGCTGTTTCAGTGGGTATTTCTATGTTAGCTAAAAGTGAATTAATGTCTATTGTTATTTCTTTTCTGTTGGTTTTTGGACTTGATAACGCAATTAATTTCCACGGCATCTCTACCTCTATGGGCAGATTTAGAAATATTTTTGGGTATTTTGAACAAATAACCCACCCCGGTTTTCACTATGCCTCATCTGTAGCCGTTACGTTTGAACGGTTCACAGGTTCCATAGTATTTCCGCTCTTAACTGCTGTTGTTGTGCTAGGGATTGTTTTTGTCTATTTTACTCGTAAAATGGAGATTGACTAATATGAAAAACAAATCTCGATTGCTCACAACAATTGGCCTATTGCTCTTAGTCATTGGTTCTTCTTTTCTAGCAGGTACCATTTACCGAAGCACCTGGAATTCTAGCGGTATGATAGGTGTTGGTGGTCTTGGTAGTGAGGGACTTTCATTTACAGGGCCTTATTCGTTGTCACCGCGTAACTATGCTATAGCACTAAACTTGACGTATTATGATGCATTTCTTAACTTGGAGCCAATTTCATCGGTGGATTTTTATCTTCTTGACTCTAAAGGCGGTGAGCTTTGGCTCTCAGAAGAAGTTATTGAGTCTGTTTGGTTTGCTAAAGAAGTCTCGCCTACAGACACCTTACATATGAAAATTCCATATAGAGGTGACTATTTTTTGCTATTGATTACTCCTGATGGTTCAAACATGGCCGGGTTTTTGTACCCAAAATTGTATGGTTATGAGAGTGATTTGCTGTGGTTTTCAGTAATACTTCTGGTTGTAGGTTTAGTTATTACTGTAGTTTCTAAGATAATGTTTCAAAACAAAATAAAACAGTCAGCTACTATTGTGGGTCTAAAAAAAGATGACAATGTTGATGGTGGTGCTGTTTTGTTGTCTAAAAAAGTTACGTCTGATGTTTCTTCGGTTAAAGGTGTGAGTGGGTCAAGGTTTGTGGGTCAGTTGCGTAAGCTTTTGGTTTGGGAGTTGGAGGAGTGTTTTGCGTTTCCCATGTTAGAAGTTATATTGGTGGGTGTAGTTTTGACGGTCTTGACTCCGGCTATTATTGAGGTTTCGTCAGCGTTTAGTTATAATAATCTTCTTTCAGGGATTCAGACAATTTTTCTTTTCCTCATATTTATTGCAGGTGTTTTGTTTTGTCATAGTTATGCGGGTGGCATTTCTAGGGGAGAGACAAAAATGATTCTTTCCTATCCTGTGCAACGAAGTAAATTGTTTTTGGCAAAATTTATAGCTCTATTCGCTGTCCTTTCTGCTGTTTATATTGGCGTGTTTGCGTTACAGATTTCTCTTTTAGCTCTTAATCCTTTTGAACCAATGTTTTATGCTTCCTTACTGCTTGTGTTTCTTCAACTTTTCCTAGTTTGCACTATATCGACTATGTTGTCGGTGGTTACTAAAAATGAGGTGCTCTCAATTTTAGCATCTGCTCTTCTGCTTTTTGGTATTGAAAGCATCGCCTCCAACGAAGGTCTTGTCACGTTTACAGGTCGATTTACAATGGGGTTTGCTTTTTTCGACCAGCATTTTCATAGCGAGTTGTCTTTGATGCCGATGTTTGATGTGTTGGTTAGTATTTTTGTAGTGTTAGGTGTTTCGGTTTTGTTGTTTATTTTTTCATATGTTTACTTTACTCGTAAAATGGAGATTGATTAAAAAATAAAATAAAGAAGAAGGAGTATGTGAGTGTTGAATCGAGGTTTGAGATTATGTTTGGTTGTTTTGTTGGTTGGGCTTTCTCTTTTGGCTGTTACGGTGGTTAGGGTTAATTCGGTTCCTCGTCTTATGAATTTTGGTAATGAGGAGGAGGGTGCTACTTGTGGGTGGGTTTTGTACTCGGATTTTTTAATGTTTAACAGAGATTTTAGTGTTAATATTAGGGCAAATAATACTGTTAGTGTATATATTTTAGATGAGGCCGCGATAAAACAGTGGAACACCGCTAAAATAGTTAATGCGGCGTGGGCATATGAGGATGTTGTGGGTGACGTTTTTAGTGAACAGGCGAATGGCAGGGGTGGTTATGCTGTTTTGGTTTATTTGCCAGAAGATAGTGTTACAGCTATTAAGGTGGTTTTGACATTTTCTGGCTTTGAAAAAGACCTGTTAATAGCATCATTGACAATAGTTAGCGTGAGTATACTCTCGTTTGTTACGCTAGTAATAATTAATCAAAGGAATAGAAGTCTCATAAACACAAACAGTAAGTGTGTGAACACAGCATAACTACAGTGTAACCAAAACAATAAACTTTTTAGAAAAAAGAAGAATTGTTGAGTTATAGTGGTTTTAATATTGGTCACAATTAGCAACCACAATTACAACTTGATGGACAGGAACATTTGACAAATGCATGTCCGACTACAGAGGCTGCTTGGAATTCCACGTAGAAGGGATTTGAAACATCAAAAGGTGGTATATGTACACCATCGACCCACAATTCAATATTTAATGCAGCCCACTTCACAGAACAGTTTGTGATAATATAGCAAAGTGAATAGACATTGGCGTGTTTTTCATGCCGTAACAAGATTCAATCCTGAAAAATTATGGAAAATAGAACCCTATTTTAAGCAATAACCAA
>WQSY01000106.1 GCA_009787585.1 Candidatus Bathycorpusculum sp.
TTCTAAGCGACGAGCTGTTAAATGGCAGTTTACCACAGCTGATGCAAGAATCAAACTACACAAATTATATCCAGTGTTTTAGACAGGTTGATGTACTAGTTACCAGGGGTGTTTTTTGAGTTTAAGTTTGTACGCGCAAAAGTTGGTAAATAAGTGAATGGGTGGCGTAATTAGTAGTATTGTTACAGCAATTTTCCAATCTATGAGCAAGAGGGGGAGAGAAAATATAATAGCTCCAATGACAAAATCAATTTGGTCCACAATTGGGAATAAACCTCCGGGTGCAATGTCTAGTCTTCTTTTAAGAAAAGCAGCGGTTAAATCTCCTAAAAGTGCGCCAAAGGGTGTAAGCACTGCAAATAGGATAGGTAAAGAGAAGATATTGGCGGGAACAAAATAACATTCAACTAAACCAACGCTTAAACCAACGAGCCAGCCAAAGAAGAAACCGCGGAATGTTTTGTTATTGCCAAATAAGCGTTTGCCGTCAATAAAGTTTTTGCCGAAATCAATTTTTGTTCCTCCACCGGCTAGTACAGGTGTAGCGTTTGCGCAGTAAGCGGGAAAAATGAAGAGTACAGCTTGGATAATTAGTAGTGTTACGTCCATGGTTTTTACCATACTATTTTATTCATAGAATTCCGTTGCAAATATACCTCTTTCACCTATTTGTATATAACAGGTAAGTTGTGTTGTTTTTTCAGAGTTTTTCTCTATGATTGCTTTGATTATTTTTGTTTCTGTAGGCTTAAGTGATATTATGTTATCTGCCCAGAAGGTTAGTACACGATTTGCAGCAGGTTTTACGCTGCCAGCGGGGTCACTAAAGACGTTTCGAACTTGGCTGGTTATTATTATTGGTATTTTTTGAATTTTTGCTGTTTGTGCTAAAATAGCCATTTGTCTGTTTAATTCTCTGTTTACGTTAAAGGCTTTGGTTTTACTTGAGGCTTCTGCAAATTTTGCTCCGTAGAGTGAGTTTATAGTGTCAATAACGATTAAACCGAACTGGGGGGTTATATAGTCTGTTATGCGGTCCATTACGGCTGTTTGTTCTTTAAAGTTTAAGGGTTTGATGAGAAAGATTTTGTCAGCTATGTCATCAAATTTTTTATCAGCAATTTGCGCAAGTCTTATAGGCGAAAAGGTGTTGTCGCAATCAACGTATAAAGTTTTTAGGCCTTGTATAGCACAATTAAAAGCGCATTGTGTTGCAAGAGTGCTTTTTCCAGTTTCAGGCTCACCGTAGATTAAGGTGATTGTTTCAGAACAGATACCACCATCTAGGTTGGTATCGATGTGGGCTATACCTGTTGAGGTTTTCTTTAGATTAATCACTGAGTACACATCAACTATTACTTGTAGTTTAATAATGTGTTTACGTTTAAAAATTAGATAGGTACACGATGAGGATAAAAGTTGCCGCTATCACAGTATAAGGTAAACCTTATTTTCATATCGTAAATCTGCTAGGTAAATAATTTTTTAGTTTAATACCAGAGGAACTATCCGTTAAAAGTTATAGTTGTAATAACAACTTTGGAAGAGAAAAACAAAATAAAGCACGATAAGGTTTTAATGTTTACCTCTGAGAAAAATACGTCTAATAAGTCAGTTATAATTAGCCAGCAAGGGAAGAACAGACAAAAAACAGTATTAGGATTGACCTATCGAGGTTACTGGGTTAGTAGTATAGTTGGCGGGAAATGACTGATAAGGCAAACTGTTTGAGTATACAAGAACGGTTAATAAAATAAAAGTGTGTTAAAAAACGTTGTTTGTCAGTTACAAACGTTAGAATTAAAATTGGATGGGGTTCCAGGTTCCAAAGGGTTAAGTGAAGCGTTAGGCAATACGTTGCATTCAAAATTGTCTTGGAAATATAGGAAAGGGGAATAAATTTGCCGGTAAGTAAACGTAGCAGATGTGTGAGGCATATAACGTTAGCTAACAGTATCGGCGAGAGAGGGTTATATTTATCAGAGAAAAAAGAGGGAAAAAAATGAAAAAAACAGTTGAAACAGGTAAAACTCTGCTAGTAAATGGCTCGGCTTCTGTGAAGGTACTTTTAGGTAAAGTAGAAGTTTTCGGTTGTATAATAAAAGAAAATCAGCACAGTATTGTACGGGAAGGAAAAAGACAGCCTTTCCACGTTTTAGAAACTGCAGAATTCCAAATTTCACTTGGAGTAAATGCGTCAGTGCAGGAATTAGAAACATCAACCATACCTACCTCATGGGTTGAGTCCTTTCAAACCGTTACAACTATACAGAGTAAACCGGCAGTCATCATGATAATGGGCAAAATTGACTCGGGAAAAAGCAGTTTTAGCACCCACTTAATTAACAAACTAGTTGATGGAAAAATCAAAGTGGCTGTTATAGACGGCGATTTAGAACAACCAGACATTGGTCCTCCGTGTACCATTGCCTATGGGTGTACTGTTAAAAAGATTACTGAAATTTACGAAGTAAAAATGTCTAATGCCTTTTTTGTTGGAGCGGTCTCGCCGATTCAAACAGTAAATAGAACAATTGAAGGCTTAACAGCTATGTATCAGGAAATCAGGCAGACAGATGTAGATTACGTTATAATTAACACTGATAACTGGGTAGAAGGTGAACTGGCAGTTAATTATAAAGTGCAACTGGTTAATCAACTTAAACCTGATTTGATAATTGGTATTCAAAATCAGGAAGAACTAAAACCAATACTTTCCAACATAGACACAGCGTCCACGTCTATATGTTATGTGGAATCATCTGTAGCTGTTAATGGTCGGGTTCCTGAAAAACATACAAGATTTCGTGAATTAAATTACGCGAAATATCTAAAAGATGCTAAAGTTCGTTCGTTGAATTATATGGAAATTCAAAACCGAAATGTGCTTCCAAAAGAACCGGGTAAAGAAAAAGGAATGCTTGTTGGATTACAAGATTCGAAAAAACGTTTTCTTGGGATAGGCATTATGTTAGAATATAATCGTGAACGGCGATTAATGAAAGTGTTAACAGCTGTTGACGGCAAAATAGCTAATGTTGCAGTAGGCATAATTAAGTTGGATCCGGAGCTTAAAGAGTTGTCTTTGTAAGATTAAAGAATGCTTTCACTTCTTTTGCTAAAACACCGTCTTGATTAAGTAACATTTTCATTCCATCATTTACCCAAGAGGGTAAAAAGTTTCGGCAGTAACCTGTTGCGTATCGTGAATCTAAAAATATAATAGCTCCACGGTCGTTAAGAGTACGTACAGGTCGACCGGCAGCTTGGGAAGCTTTTTTCATGGCAGGTAGCACATAACCGTATTCTCGACCAAAGCTAGGAAAACATTTTTCGTAATAGTCAATCTGTGCTTTTACTCGAGGAGTGGGTTCAGCATACGGTACTCCAACAATTATAACAGAGTTCATTTGGTCGCCTGGAAAGTCAACACCTTCAGATGTTCTGCCACCCAAAACGCCTAGAAAAACAGCGCCCATTTTGTTTCCGCAGGATTTAAAGTCAGATACGAGTTTTTCATTTTGTTTAGAGGTCATGCCTCTTTCTTCTTTATATAATGGTCTATCTAGTGCTAAAGTTAAACCTTCATTTAGCAGTGATTTCATAACGTCAAATGAGGCAACAAATATACCTGCATTTTTAGGAGTATTTTCTACTACTTCAACTATGCGTTTGATTATAGTTTGGTACATTGTTGGTGTACGTTTCTCCATAGCAGTGGTAACGCCATGGCATACGGCGGAGAAAATATGCTCTTTTGGAAAAGGAGAGGGGGCAATAAATTGTGCCGCGTTTTTGGATAGTTTAGTTATTTTTAGATAAGCGTTAAGGGGTTGTAGAGTGCCAGACATGATAACGTTAGCATATGTTGCAGAGAAGACGGGTTCAGTATTTTTTGAGGGATCTAGGGCAACAATTTCTAGTTTGGCAGTTTTTTGGTTTTTTTCGGTATAGTAACAGTTAGCAACGTTAATATATGAACTATCATCGCAGGTGTCAAGCCAGTGTAGTAAAAATTCAGACATAGAGTTCACATAACTACGTGGGTTTTTGCCTTCTGCAAGTAGGCTACGTCTAATTCCAGCACCAGTTTCATGTATATGTTCAAAAAAGTTGCGAGGATTAGAGATGCCACATTTTTGGATTATGTCAATTATTCTGTCGGGGTTAATTATTTCTTCACGATTAATAGTTTCAACTAGTTTCTCTATTTCTTCACGGAAGAAATGTATGAATTGTTCAATATCAGTATTGCCGTAATTGTTAGCTTCAATTTCTGCTTGTCGTAGAACAAATAAAGAGAGACTATTACTTGAGATGTCAACAGCTGTCTCAGGTAAATTATGTGCTTCATCGACTACAAGAATCACTTTAGATAGATCTGTGTTTATATGTTTTAGAAAAGCTGTTTGAATCATTGGGTCAAATGCGTAGAGATAACTTAGAGCTATAACTTTTGTGTCAGGAAGAGAGGCCTTAACAAGTTCATACGGGCATAGTTCTTTCTTTTTGCAGATATGCTGAATTTCAGTTGCTGTATAAGGTTTCACGGTTAACTGTTTAACTAATTGGAGATAATCATATGTTTGCAGATCCACATTTTTGTAGTAAGGACAGCGACCTTTGGCTTTTAAGAGATCACACATCTCCATAAGAGATTTGGAGTCAAAGGCGCCATTAGCGGCAAACGCGTTAAGGCACATTTCATTACGTCCTTTAATGGATATACCACTAATTGGATGTTTTTTGTATATCATACGTAATTCGTCAATGACACGTTCGTGTTGTCGATGTGTTCGGGCAACGTAGAGAATTTTGAGTTTTTTCTCAATTGCTACAGGTAAACAGGCGGAAAGCGCGGAAATAGTTTTGCCCAACCCGTTGCTACCCTCTATTAACACAGATTGTTTTGCATTTACAGCATTGTATATGGTGTTTATGAATTGATCCTGATGTATGCGCACTTCAGGATATGGAAAAAACTCCATTACAGGTTTAGGAAGCGTAATCACCATTAAAACCTGTCTCCTTTTGTTTCACAATAACTAATAATAGGACAAATATTACAAAGAGGTTTATGTGCTTTACAGAATTTGCGTCCATGTCCAATTAAGAGTTGATGAGCAATTAAATAGTCCGTTTCGTCGAATATTTTTTGTAAACTTTGACGAACTGTTTCATAATTACCTTTTTTTGGTGCGAGACCTAAACGTTTAGAGACTCTGTTAACGTGAGTGTCAATAGGTATCGTAGGTTTTTGGGCAGAAAAAAGCAGCACTACATCAGCTGTCTTAGGACCCACACCTGGCATTTTTATAAAAATTTTTCTTGCCTCTTCAAGAGGTAACGTTAAAATTGTATGCAAAGAGCCGCCATATTTTTCGTGTACAATTTTTGAGACTGCTTGAATTGTGCAGGTCTTATTTTTGTAGAGTCCAGCAGGTTTAATACATTCCTCAATCTGAACAGAGTTAGCGTCTGATAAAATTTTAGGAGTTATTTGGAAACATTGTTTTAAACGTGTAAATGCAACATCAGTGTTTTTGTCTGCTGTGTTCTGTGAGATAATAGTTACAATAAGTGTTTCAAATGGGTCACTTTTGGCTTTAACAAGACTTGGCACAACTACCGTTTGTTTAAGAGTTGTGAGTATTTCTTTTACTTGAGCGGTAACTAACATTTAATTGACCCCGTAGAAAACTTTTAGTATGCTTAATCAGGCTATAAAGCTTATAACACTTTAAACATAAAACCGTGTAAGCAACAATCGTAAGTAAAAAAGTATCTACGCTACAAAAGTTTTGTTCTCATCAAAACGGATAATGGTTGTCATACAAAGTAAAAAAATATACCTAACGAAAAATTGAGTTTCAGGAAAACAGAGATATAAGGTTCATGAGATTTGTGTATTGTCAAAGTTAAGCGTTAGGTTTGATACGTCTAACTGTTGCTATCTTACCTAAGCGTAACTTTGTCAACATAGCAGTTAAGGAATCGTTACTAAATAATGTCCACAGAACACATTTGATATAACGTATGAACTATGAACATCATTACAATAAATAATTACTTTATTCAGTAACAATTCCTAACTGGATAAAGTTAGATATTTCGCAGAGACATCTTTAAAAAAACAAAAATACAAAAATAATGCGTATATACCAAACGTGAGCATTCTTAAAAAAGCAGCAATTAACGTTAACAAGTATTTAATACATGTATTAAACACAATGTCATTAACTTAACGAAAAGGGCAAATTGCTTTTGACGAGTTTAGCCACTTCTTTTTCACACCAAAGTAATTTCAAAATATTACAATAAAACATT
>WQSY01000107.1 GCA_009787585.1 Candidatus Bathycorpusculum sp.
TTTAATAAACTTTATTAGTTATGTTTTTATCTATTTATTCAGTTGGCGGTTAAAACAGTTGGTCTGACTTTTTCACGAAATTTTCATGCGTTTGACGTGAATATTATAACACATACACGATAAGATGTCAAGGCTTTTTTGAAAAATTTTCTTGATTTTTCTAACTTTTTTCATCACTTGTTATTATTACCGCTCGAAGTTCACACCCCAAAGGCGCAAGTAACTTGTTCATAGTTTCAACCGTAGGCGAAACCCTGCAATTCTCAATTTCCGAAATATACACCTGCGTAACCCCCGACAGCTTTTCAAGCTCCTGCTGTGTAACTTTCCACCTTTTGCGCAAACTGATTAAACTCTCAACAGCCTTATTCAACCCAATCACCTCACGCAATAATTATAACATATATCCTATATCGCGTCAAGTGCTTTTAGGGTAATAAGAGCCGCACAAAAAGCTATAAAAATCACAAGTGAACAATACAACTCCTTTATTATGATAAAAAAATTTAAAGCCTCTTGACGCATTATCTTTTTAGATGTTATAATTTTCTTGAGGTGGGGAAACGATGGACAAAAGTAAAGTTATTTCGCTGAAAGAAAAATTTGATACAATAGTGCAAACTATTGAAGATGAAAATGTGGAATTTTGGTATGCCCGAGAGTTAATGATGTTACTTGGTTATGTTCGGTGGGAGAATTTTGAGGTTGCCATACATAGAGCGGTTGAAAGCTGTAAGACCACCGATATTATACCTTCAGACCATTTTCGTGAGGTCACGAAAATGGTTGCCTTGGGAAGCGGAGCAAACAGACCGATTAAAGATTATATGCTTACACGCTATGCTTGCTACCTAATTGCCCAAAACGGAGACCCAAAAAAAGAGGAAATAGCATTTGCACAAAGCTATTTTGCCGTACAAACCCGCAAACAAGAGATAATTGAAGAAAGAATACAGTTTATAGAACGAACCGATGCACGGGGACGCTTAAAAGAATCAGAAAAACGATTATCTCAAAACATATACGAGCGTGGTGTTGATGATAAGGGATTTGGGCGAATTCGCTCAAAAGGCGACACCGCCTTGTTTGGCGGACACAGCACATCAGATATGAAAAAACGCTTAGGAGTTAATGATAACAGACCCCTTGCAGATTTTTTGCCGACTGTTACGATAGCGGCTAAAAATCTTGCAACGGAATTGACTAACTATAATGTTGAGGATAAAGACCTTTACGGCGAATTTTTGATAACAGCAGAGCATGTTCAGAACAATGTGAGTATTCGTGAATTGTTGGAGCAACGGGGTATAAAGCCTGAAAATCTTCCTGTTTCTGTTGATATAAAGAAACTGGAAAGAAAAGTAAAAACCGAAGCTAAAAAATTAGCAAATATCTCAGGGAAACTTCCGCCAAAAGAAGATGATAACAACGAGTAAACTCTACATAAACCTATAAAAATCACAAGTGAGTAATAATAACGCGATGGCGTGAGAAAAAAATGAAGCGTGTCGCGGCTTATTGACGAGTTTCAACCGAACAAGATGACCAGTTGAACAGCTTAGAGAATCAAAAACGGTACTTTGAGCAGTATATCAACAATAATTTAGACTGGCAGTTTTGCGGATTATATGTTGATGAAGGCATAAGCGGCACAAGCGTTGAGAAGCGTGTCGGATTTAAGAAGATGATTGCCGATGCGGAGAATAAAAAATTTGATTTATTGTTGACGAAGGAAATTAGCCGTTTTGCGAGAAACACGCTTGATAGTATATTTTATACACGAAAGCTAAAGGATTTAGGCGTTGGCGTGTTCTTCATGAACGATAACATAAACACCTTAGACGCTGATGCAGAATTGCGCTTGACAATGATGTCGAGCATTGCCCAAGAAGAAAGCCGAAAAACAAGCGAGCGCGTCAAATGGGGACAAAAAAGACAAATGGAACGAGGCTTTGCTTTCGGTGTAAGCGCGTTTGGCTACAACACAAAAAATGGCAAACTCACCATAAATGAAGATGAAGCAAAAACTGTAAAACTAATTTTTGACCTGTACCTATCAGGCATAGGCATATACAGTTTACAAAAAGAACTTGAAAACAGAGGCATACCCTCGCCAAGCGGAAGTCCGCTCTGGGTAGCATCAACCGTTCGTGTCATACTTAAAAATGAAAAATATACGGGAACGCTAAAACAGAAAAAAACCCTAACAACCAACTATTTGACCCATAAGCGCAAGACAAACGAGGGCGAAGAAAAATACATCATCGTAGAAAATAATCACGCGCCCATTGTGGATAAGGAAACATTTGACAAGGTACAAAGTGAGTTGCAGAGGCGAAGGTCGGCGGTCTTTGAGAACACCCAATATTCAAACCGTTATGTTTGGAGCGGTAAAATAGAGTGTGCTATGTGTAAATCAAAGTTTGGGCGCAGACACAATGAAACAAAACCAAATCCGCCGCAAATTGTCTGGCGGTGCTCTCAATCGGTGCAGTACGGTCGGGAAAAAATCAACGCGCAGGGGCAAAAGGTGGGCTGTAATAATAAAGCCGTACACGAAGAATTTTTAAAGGAAAACTTTTTAGCGGTTCTTAATACCGTTATCAATAACAAAGATTTAGTCATACAGGAGTTAAAAACCGCTGTATGTCAAGAGATAGCGAAAAGCCCCAACAATGCTGATGAAATGAAATCAATTACATCAGACATTGAGAGAATAACCGCGCGTAAGGGAAAGTTAATTGATACTTATGTTGATGGGTTGATAACTAAAGCCGAGTTTGAACAGACAAATAATCGCTATAGTACGCAGGTTGAGGGTTTGAAAAAGCAGTTGTTGGCTTTGGAGCTTGGCAATGAAACGGTTGAGACACTGCAACAGAAATTAGAAAAGATAGAGACAGTTATTGAGAATTTAGCGCGGCTTAAAGAGTTTGGAGATTCGATATGCGGTGAATTGTTACACAAGGTTATAGTTGATGGTCGGGAAAAAATCTCATTTTACTTGTTAACCGACAAAAACGCTGATATGTTCGTCAAAATGCCTGTTTCGGTTAGTAAGGGTTACCATCAACAACCACAACACCCAAATCATACCGCGCCTGACTCATAGACGCTTTTATACTCCAAGAATCCGCAACCAACTCAGAAGAAACAGCTAAAACCGGATTAAATACAACTACAAAAGAGCCACTTATAAAAAAGAATAACAGTATAAAAACTAAAAACGCTCTACTCATACCTAGACCTCTTGTTCTTTTTTCTTTCTTTTAGATAGAAAAGTAGCATCATAACAATAGCACAAATTGTTAGCACTGCTGCAGTTACAACAACAAAAACAGTTAAGAAAGTCCCATGTGCCTCAGATTCTGTGAGTACAGGCGAGGTTATACCATTAGAGACCACTGGAGGCGCTAGGTAACCAAGTGGATCATACCCAACGGGCACATATTGTTTAACAGTACCAGATTCACCTATTACATACATAACATCATCAATAGTCACTATACATTTTATGCCATTAAATATATTTGCTATAGGCGCAGATTTAGCAGTTAACCAAACATCACACACATGGTCATAAACCCAAGTAAACGTTTGAACTGTATCACCTGCATTAATTTGCTCCCATCCAAAAACATAAACGTTTTTAGGTGCATACACTCCAGACGTTATTCCAACAAACAACACAGCATAACTCGCAAGTTTATTAACCGTTTGTCCTTCACTCCAACTATCCATCACTGGATCATAAATTCTAAAACTTAATGAAAAATCATTAACATGCATTGGATGGTCACATATCATTATCTTGTTATCCATTACTATAAACTCAAATACTCCATGCAAAATAGAGGGTTCAGCTTTTTTTATCCATGAATCAGTAGTTTGGTTGTACATACACAACGTCCACTCAGTTTCACTATAAAATATAGCAAAAATTTGGTCATTTATTACCCGAACTGTTATATCTCCTGAATAAACAGATATAGAAGCTTTGTTGCTCCAGTTATCAGAAGACTGATCATACATATACGTTTTCCCATCAAAAGTTATAACAAAAAGTTGATTATTTATCACACAAGTTATAGGTCTACTTACCTTAATTGGAAAAGATGTTTTGTTACTCCAGGTATCATTAACGGGATCATAAACTTCAACGATATCCACAGTTTGAGACACAAACACTGGACCAAAATAAGGAACCTCACCGCCTATACAGTAAATTTTACCGCTAAAAGCCACTATAGCAAAATCAGCTCTTGGAGTAGGCATAGAAGCCAAAGTAACCCAAACATCAGACACCGGATCATAACACTCATTAACACCCACAACCTCTGCCACTCCATTACCATAACCGCCAATAGCATAAATTTTCCCATCCACCACAACAACCCCAAAACCAGACCTTGTTTGACTCATGGACGCCTTGGTATTCCAAGAATCCGCAACTAACACTGAGGAGGCAGAAACAGAACTAAAAACTGTTATAAATGACCCACTTATAAAAAAGAGCAACAGTATAGAGACTAAAAATTTATTCACATAGAATACCTCTTGTACCTTTTTTGCGTCTTATATAAAAAACAATGTAAGTGGCAGCAATAACACCTGTGATTAACACTATTGCAACCACAACAAATTTCGCGAAAAAAGGCTCAGAAAGTGCAGGTTCAGAAGGCAAGGGAGCAGCAGGTTCGGAAGATAGAGGTGTTGCACTATAACCATTGGGTACATATTGTTCAGCAAAGATATTGCCTATTATGTAGAAGACATCATTAACAATAACTGTTTTGCATCCTCGGATATATGGAGCTGTATCTACAGTTTTTGCAGTTGACCAAACATCACCTATAGGATCATAACGCCAAGTAAACGGTTTTACAGTTTTGAGATCGTCTTTAGCAGCTTCAATTCCTAAAACATAAACGCTTTTAGGAGCATAAACACCTGAGGTCACGCCAAGAGTTGCTGCATTGAAAATAGGGTTTGTGGCAAATATATGCTCATCAGTTATTTTACCCTCATACCACACATCAGATGCTGGATCATAAAGTCTAACCCGTAACTGAGCATTAAATAAGCCAGACCAAAGAGTTTCTGTTGACTGCGTAAGTAAAAAGTCACCTATTACTATTTGGTTATCCATAACACCTGAAAACGCATATGACATGGAATTAGGCAGGCTGGTTTTATTTAGCCATTTACCTGTAGCGGGGTTATACATGTACAGAGCACTTTGAGTTATAACAAAAAATTGTTCATTTACCACAAGAGTCTGCAAAGGTTCTTCTTTGCCAGGTAAGGATGATTTGGTGCTCCATTTATCAGCGAGGGGATTATATATGTACAATGCGCCATTGGGAACCATAATGAAGATTTGTCCATTTACCACCTGTGCGGGCACATCATTTTCTACATGAACAGGTAAAGACTTTTTGCTCTCCCATACATCATTAACAGGGTCATAAACTTCAACCACATCCAAAGAACGCAAATCTTGTATAGATAGAGGAAAAATAGCGCCATATACACCGCCAATGCAATAAATTTTGCCTTGACATGACACAATAATAAAGTCACCTCTAGGGGTAGGCATAGATTTCAAAGTGACCCATGTATCAGTTGCAGGGCTATAACACTCATTTGTACCTGTAAAATCAGTGTCTGTACGACCACCAATAGCATAAATTTTACCATCAACTGCAACAACACCTAAATCAGATCTAGGTTGACTCATAGGAGTTTCTGTGGTCCAAGTGTTTTCAACTAACTCGGAGGAGGCAGAAACAGAACTAAAAGACGTTGTAAATATACCGGATATAAAAAAGAAGATCAGTATAAGGGTTAAAACTTTATTCATACGCATACCTCTTGTTTTTTTTCTGTTTTTTAACCTGAACTTAGCATTTTTTACGCCTATGTCAACAGTTTTACGCTTAATTTAAGCCTATTTTTAAAATTCAACCATAAACCTTAAATCTAGCCAC
>WQSY01000108.1 GCA_009787585.1 Candidatus Bathycorpusculum sp.
TTGTTTTGTAACAAAAATTAGCTATTTGTAACAAAAGATGTCTAAAAAAGTGTTAAGTGTCACAAAATGTCATAAACAGCACAGTTCATGCGTTTGTCGTGAAACGTTATACACCTGAACTATTTGGAAAACATAAACTCAAGAGAAGCTGGCACAAATAATATTGTCCCAAGCTGCCTACTACAAAAATAGTGTCTCATATTTTTTAAACCTCTATAATTTAACGGATTTTTTAGATTTTTCGCTAATTGTAGATGTAAAATCAGGGACTTTAGGTGGAAACTGTCAAATAAACTGTTTGTGAGTTATTTTTTAGGTTGAATTTTTTGGCTAATTATTTTAAGTTTTGAGTGTGAATGTGTTAAAATGTTGAAAAGAGTGGTTAGTGTATGGTTATAGTTTCGTTTTCTATGGAAATGTTGTTGCCTGTTTTGATTTTGGTGGTGTCTATTTTGTCTATGAAGGGAATTTCGCTTATGATAGCGCCTACTGCAACTATGGTTTCGGTCTCTTTGTTTATCATACCTTTTGGGGCTGTGCCGTTTTTCTTCATGCGATATAGAGTGTAGCTGCCAACTGTGCTGCCTTTGCCTTGAGGGAATACTAATATTTTATCTTTGATACTTATTCCTTCTAGCTCGTGGCCTTTTTCAAGCACTATACCTGTGTTGGGGTCTACACCGCCGTA
Organism: Candidatus Bathycorpusculum sp.; assembly: GCA_009787585.1. GTDB lineage: Archaea > Thermoproteota > Bathyarchaeia > Bathyarchaeales > Bathycorpusculaceae > Bathycorpusculum > Bathycorpusculum acidaminoxidans. Next base: position 689 of record WQSY01000108.1, read on the forward strand.
GAAACTAATTGGTGTATTAGTGACGAGGGCTTCGCCTTGAGTTTTTCCTTTGTATATTACTCTTCCTTTTAATTGTTCCATGTTCCACTCACCGCTGCTTCAATGCATTCTCTCATGCTACCCATTTTAGTTTTCATAAGGTTATGTCTTGAATAGAAACATCCTTTAGCTGATGTAGTTGCTAAGGCTTTGAATCTGCCCTTTAGGGGTGCAACTGCCATGCAGGTATCGCATGCAAATTTGCCACCTGCAGCTTCAATTACCGCTGTATAGCCTCTTTTATCTGCCAGTTGCTTTACTGTTCGAGATGTTGCCACCCATAACTCTACGTCTGTTTTAACTTTTTTGTTTTCAATTAGATCTGCGATTTCTTGAATTTCTTTAATTGAACAATGTGGACAACCGACGCAGACAAAATCAATTTCTTTAGTGTCATCATTTATTTTGTCATATGCATTTTTGATGTCTGCGGCTTCAATAGTTATGGTCTTTTTGGGTTGAACTTGTTGGTCTGCTCCTGGTGTTATGCCCTTTATGTAAAATAGGGGTTTAGTGCCATATGTGACTGTTGAAGCGCAAAAACTTTTAAGTTCATCTAATTGAGCTGTTTTGATGCCTGTTATGTATGGAATTTGGTTTTCTGCTTTTTGACCTATGGCGTAACCTAGTGCGCCCCAGTCTGATAATTTGGTTAGTTCTGTTTTAATTTGAACCTGTACGTCAGGCACACGGTTTTCATCTATATGTAGTCCATAGCAGGGGGTTTTGCCTACAAAAGCTGCTGCTAAAGCTGATGGACCTCCTTCTCGATTAGTACGAGCCCCTAAAACAGAGTTAGCAAAAGTTACCGCGCTACTCTCAGACCACGCGATATGTTCTTTATACAGAGGAAGGTTTCCGATAAGATAAGGTGTGCACGTACAGCTAACAAGTATACCCATGCGTTGAAACGCTTCAATGACCCGATTTTGTTTTTCCGCAAATTCTGCTGTAATGCCTAATTGTTGCCAATTCTCAAGATCCATGCCTGCCGGATTAAGGGTAGTTAAAACCTTAACTTTGCCGTCCTTTGCAAGAGAATCCAAAAACTCTAATCCCGCATCACCTAAGTTATGATACGAAACACCTGAAACTTGGACACTGCCCACATCAATCAAGTTTTTTGCTTCAAAAATTTCGCCAAGAGCAACTAGAATTTCCATGCTTTTACGTACAGCATAGCCTTCTCTACCCTCAAGCATTGCCTGTTCTTGCTTAGTTAGCTCCATATGTTCTCTTCCTAGTTACAATATTTGTTTAAATCTACTTTTATGTAGTCTTCTTTTTTGAAACCTTTTCCTGTTGTCACAACAGGAGTTGTTGCATCTATGCCGGCTTTTGCAGTTGTTGCTTTTTTGCCCTCTGAGAGGTCTCCTGAGGGGTCAAGGCTGGACCCTGACTGGTTTGACATTACAATTAGGTTTTTGTCAGCTTGGAACCGTGTTGAAATAGCCCACTCAACATCATGAGGATCATAAATGTTAATATCCTCGTCTACAACAATTACGTGTTTTAAGGATTTATGTCCTTCAAACGCTGCAAATATAGCTTTCCGTCCCTCGTCTGCTTGGGTTTTGTGAATTTGCACCACAGCATGTAACCAACTGCAACCTCCCGGCGTAATGTAGACGTCTTTGCATTGGCATACCTTGTTTACTTCATTGTAAATTGTAGGTTCTTTAGGCATACCCATTAAAAATTTATGCTCGTTTTTACCTGCCAAAATGGTTTGGTAAATGGGATTTTTGCGATGTGTTATACATGTGATTTCAATTACCGGTTGTTGACGTGTCCTGTCAATAACGCCTGTTAAGTCCAAAAAAGGTCCCTCTAAGGCTTTCTCTTTTGTAATTCTGCCCTCAAACACAAATTCTGCCTCTGCAGGAACTTCTAAATTTACAGTTTTACATTTAACTAAGTCTGTTTTTTCAAGAGCATTGGCCATGCCTAACTCGTCAACGCCTACCGAAAGCGAGGTGGCTGCTGCAAGAAGCACCGCTGTTGAATTGCCAACACATATAGCTATTTCTAACTCTCCTTCCGGCACTTTTTTTAGTGCACTGTCTGTTCCACGGTTTTCAACTATACGGACAATGAAATGATTTTTATCTTTAAACATAAGCCGATGAAAACACATGTTTCTTTGACCCGTTTTCGGATCTTTTATAATGGAAACCGCTGAGGCAATGTATTTGCCTCCATCCTTATCTGTATAATGCATAATTGGCAGTTTAGTCAAGTCCACCTCAGCGCCGGTGTATACTACTTCTTGACAGGGCGCCTTCTCTACAACTTGTGGTGCTATTGGCTTTTCAATAGCTAAGGAAAGCTTTGGCAACAACTGCTCCTTTGTTATGCCAAGAGAACGACAAATTAACTCTTTAGAGGACACTAAACCCGCTATAACTGGAAACCCGGATTCTTTAACATTTTCAAAAAAAACCGGTTTCTCCTCTAACGCGTTAATTATGCCTGCTAACTCGTACTCTGTGGAGACTGGTTTTGTAATTTTTGTTAACTCGCCACTTTTTTGCAGCAAGTCAATGAAACTTCTTAAATCCAATTCTTTCGCCTATCAAAATAGACAAGAGTTGCCGTTTATAGCTTTTGGAGCATATAAAACGTATTTCACACGATATAGCGTATTCATATAAAAAGCGATAAATAGAATTTTGGTGTTGTTTTTTACTCAACCGTCTGAAGAGAACTGCGTTTAATACACCTGTTTTTTGTTTTTAATATTTGCGATGGTTTTGTTTTTCTGCTGTATTGCTTATGAATCTTTGTGTAAAAGATATTTATTTCTACGGGTTACTGGTCGTTGTTATCTCTGCTGTTGGTCGTTTTTAGCTTTTTGTTTTTGTTGTTACATGTTTTTTGATGTTACTAAATTTTAGTTATTTTTAACAATACCATGATTTTTCGAGAATTTATTTTGTATTATGTATCTAATGTTGTTTCAAATTCGTGATGCAGCAAATGTAAGGTCGGCTTTGGGACAATATTATTTGTGCCAGCTTTCCCCTGAAAACCAAAGCTATAGCTTCTGCAAGAGTGAAAACCGATAAAGTAGATGCTAGGATTTTAGCTCATTTGCTGAGGACTGATTTTGTTGCTGAGAGCTATGTGCCTCCAAAGCAGATAAGAGCTATACGTGCGTTGGTGCGTCACCGGCTTTCTTTGATGAAGATACGTACAATGATTAAAAACAAGGTTCACTTGTTAACGGATAAATACGGTTATCGATGTGAATGTTCAGACATGTTTGGGCCTCTGGATTGAAGTGGCTAGATCTGTTGAGTTGGATACGTTAGATCTGCTTATTTTGGAGAATCATTTATCGTATATTGAGTCGATTAATTCACAGATATAGAAAGCAGATGCTGCTATTAAGGAGCGTGCGTGTGAGGATGAGGATGCTTTGTTTGCTTATGAGTTTGCCGGGGGTTGATGTGCGTATGGTTTTGTTGTTGAAGTCTGAGTTTGGTCCGATATCGCGTTTTGTGGATTATAAGCGTCTTGTTTTGTGGGCTGGGCTTGCTCCTCGTGTGCATCAGTTGGGTGATGTTTTGTGGTGTGGTGGGATTTCTAGGTGTGGTTTGGGTGTTTTGTGGTGGCTATTGTTGAGGCTGCTAGGACTGCTGTTAGGTGTGATGTAAAGTTTTGTGAGTTTTATGGTAGGGTTAAGTCTTGTCGTGGGGGTCGAAGGCGGTTGTTGCTGTGGCGAATAAGTTGTTGAAGGTTGTGTGGGTGGTGTTTGTTTGTAGGGAGTTTTATGGTGGTGTGAATGAAAGGTTGTATGAGGGAAGTTAAATAGGTTGGGTTTGATGTGTGATTTGCTGTTTTCAGGAAAGACCCGAGTGGTTGCTAACAACAGGCATCAGAAATTTTCATGAGAGTTGCCAAAACTTGTATGTTAATTATGGTTGCATGGAAAAAATGCTTTCATGAGTAAAAGTTATATGAATAAACATTTTTATTATAATATAGCAAAAAAATATGGAGAAAAAATGTATGAAAAAAAGTAATGTACAAAAAACTATGATAACCATGTCAGTGTTGCTACTTGTTGCTGGTTGCTTTGCAGCATTTATACCAACAGCAGAAGCACAAGGCAAAACTATCTATTTAAAAGGTAGCGGTGGATCTTTTAACCTCGAAGGATGGAACAATGTGCACTATTTAGGTGAAAGTAATTCCTTACCTTCCGAGTACCAGACGGTATGGCACCTTGTAATAGCACCTCCGAAAGCATCTGTTAGCGTTACTTACATGCAACTCGTTTTCACTAACGGAGAAACATTTACATTGAATGACCCAATTGCAAGTTTTTCAACTAATCCTGCTGGCAATAACCCCGGTTGGGTTATCGTAGCACCAGGTGGTTGGGAGCTGGACTATGTCAACAGCGGCAACAATAACAAAAGCGGATGCTATTTGATAACAAACGGTGACGTTAACAATTTCAACATTGGTGGATATACACAAGGCAAAATATCATCAGATCTATTCAAAGTTCCTGAGTACACTTGGGGAGGACTTGTTGCAGTATTTGCATGTTTTGCAGCACTAGGCCTGTTCTACATGTCCAAAAATAGAAGAAATACAAGACTGCTAAAAACAAGTATTATCTAAGGAATTGTCGATAAATAAAGTTGATACTTTTTTGGGAACCTCATGGAGTAGCGACATATTTGCGTTGAGGTAATGTCAACTTTAATTTCTGACACTCCCTAAATGTCATTAACTTAATAAAATGTCGCGTTGTCTTTATGAGTTTATCTTCTTCTTTTTCATAGTTAACGAATTTATATTAGTTAACGAATTTAGGGCTTTGGGACAATATTATTGGTTTTCTTTGTTTAGCACTACAACGAACAGTGTTACTTAATGCAATATTATGTGAGATGGTTCGGGTGTTTTTGATAGATATTGATTAAGAAAAGCAAGGTTACGCTATGGTTTTACGGGTAAAACAATTGTAATGGATGTAATTTAATGTAGCGTTCGTTGTAGTGTTAGGGAGTGTCCGAAAATAAATTTTACATTCAGAAACAATGGTGATTGTCACGCATGGACATTTTCTATTCACGCTTTTTACGCATAAATTTATATGTAAAGTTTATTTCCAAGCAGTTCCTATAGTGCCAATTAAACAACTGAAAAATCCTGTGCTATAGATTCGAAGCTCAGCATAAAGTTTGATGATTTTAATTTGTGTTGTCCGCTCCAGTACTTCG
>WQSY01000109.1 GCA_009787585.1 Candidatus Bathycorpusculum sp.
TTTGAATCTATATCGATGGATAAAATTGGTTTGTTTGGAAACTGGAACTACTCATTGAAACCCACATAATTTCGCAAGTTATTATTTAACTATTCCTTAGGTCTACTCTTTGGGTCATGTTTCAAACTAGTTTATAAGTGAAGTAGTGTATGTTATCTTGTGATTAGTTGTGGTAAAGGTATCTGTGAAATGTATACATTGTAGAAGTGAAGACGTAGTAAAGATGGGCAAACAACCAACAAATGGAAGCCCAAGGTGTAAATGTAATTCTTGTGGAAAAACCTTCCAAACCACCTACAAAAACAATGGCGCCACACCTCAAACCAAACAAATGATAATAACAATGGCTCTAAATGGAAGCGGAATACGTGATACCGCACGCGTATTGGGTGTTAGCGTAAACACTGTTTTGTCAGTTTTAAAAAAACACAAAAACTCCAAATCAACATAAACCCAAAATACACAAACTGCAGTCAACCCTTAAAAGTTCGTCTAGAAATGGATGAAATGTGGGGCAGGGTGTATTGTAAAAAGACTCCTTGTTGGTTGTGGCATGCGATAAATCATGACACGGGCGAAATTATTGCATATGTTTTTGGTACTAGGCAACATGAGGTGTTGCAAAAGCTTTGGGCGTTATTGTTGAGGTTAAATGTGGAGATTGAGTCAGTGTTTTCGGATGATAATTTTGCTTATCACGAGTTCATACCGGAGGATGTTTTGCAGACTGGTAAGCGTAATACGCAAAAAATTGAGCGTAAACATTTAACTTTTCGTACAAGGCTTAAGCGTTTAGCTCGCAGGACTATTTGTTATTCCAAATCGTGGGATATGCATACAATTGTTTTTGGTTTACTCATAAACGTGCTAGAATTTGGACGTAAACTAGTTTGAATCATGACCTACTCTTTGGGCACATTCTTCACAGGTAATAACTAAAGTAGTCGAACCACATAAATCTATCACAAATTAGGACACTGTCTGTTTTTCACCATTTTTACGCGGTTTTCCCATGTTTTTACACGGTTTTACCAATAGTAAAAATACCCGTAAACGCACCATGTACTAATCTTAAACGTTTACAAAAAACCAGTTTGTCCACAACAAATAAATCAAAAGATGTTAATAATTAAACAGAAACAAAAAGAAGAAAACCTCTTAAAAACAGGTGAAAAATACTTGACGCTGATCACAATAAAACATTATCATCAACCACAAGAAATGTATTGTGTACCTACGTCAGTAAAAATGTGTATAGACTACATCAAAAAAACGTATAATCCTAAAGGGTTAAACAATTTTTCAATAAGTAAAATAGCAAAAATAACTGAAACTAAACCCTTAGACGGCACACCCTTAGCCGCAGTAGAAAATATAAATCAGCACCTAACAAAAACTAGACCAAGCATCCGTTTTATATACCGACAAGGTTCAAAACCAACAGACTTAGAAAAAGAATTAAACCAAAAACAGTTGCCAGTCATTGTTTACATCAACCCAAAAGAAAACCACAACGCCAAAATAATACACGCCGTAGTAATCGTAGGATATGACAGCGCTACACACACAATCTATTATGATGATCCACTAGAAGACAATGAAACAACCGCAATACAAAAACTGGACATCGGTACATTCAATAAGTGCTGGGGGTATGAGAATAGATGGATACAAATAACAGTAGGAAAAAATCAAGTGCCCTTAACAGAATACACCAATGAGGAGATCATAAAATGAGCAGCCCAAAAGAAACAATAACACAGTATGTTTCGAGAAATTATGGACATATAATCATAGCTGACTCTCCGAATTATGACTATAAAAAAGAAGTCTACACTTCATTTTTACGTGCAAATTACCCTTTAATCATCAAAAACGAAAAACCGCCAGAAACAAAAACAATACACATATTTGAAATTAACAATATAGGCACCGTAGCAATTGATAAAAACGAAAAAATAATCAAAGATCACACGACAAACAGAGAAGAATGTATAAAAAATATTCAGTTTTTTCTTCAAATGTGGAAAAGAAGAGCCGAAGACATAGTAGCTTACGTAACTCTAGACAAAATAGTAGCGGGATTAAGATGGCACCATTTTCTTGATCCAATAACTGAAATAATATCAGAACTTTGGGAATACGACAGTATAAAAGAGATAGAAATTGATTATTACCGCAGTAAAGAAAGACGTCAAAAAACACGATTATATTTAAATTTACTTGAAGGATTAGAAATAGTGCGTAAACAAGGAAATAACTATGTGGAAGGAAACTTTGCTGTATCAATCAAAAACGAAACTCAAGGCGATAAAGAACGGTTCAAAGATATACTAATGTCAACAATTTTTAAAGAACGTTACCCAACAATACGGGACGTATTTAAAATACGGATATTTGAACCCATAATTAGAGTAGAGAACTGTATATATTTCCCTGAAATAGAAACAGAAAAACAAATTTATCGTAGCGTAGAATCAATAAGTCGAGAATTTAAACAAAACTATCACAGACCCATAAATAGTGAAGCATTGAAAAGAAATTTGGAGCAACTAGTTGAATTTGGTGTTATTGAGCAAACAGGTGTCCATTTTTATGGTAAAGATGATCTTCGGCGGTCAATGATAAATAGAAAAAACGAAATAGGGCCAATAGTTAATGCATTAAAAACTAGAGCGTAAAACAAAAAAATGTTAGTCATAAACTGCAAATAGTTGGTTGTGTTCCCTGATCGAATAGCTGTTCTATCTGATACTTGCGTTTTTCCATTAAACCGTGTCAAAGCTTATTTGACCATTAAACATTTCTATGGAAGCATTTGTGGTTTCATGGTTCTTCTATCAGGGTCACAGCCGATGGTGTGGTCTCTCATGTATGTTCAAATTTCTACCCGACGTACATAGGATACTTACGTTTTTACGTTATTACGTATTCGTATTACGTGTTAATCCTCTAAGCAAGTTTGTGTAGTTTCTTGTGTTTCTAATCATGGAGCAACCATGCTTGTTTGTCTATGGCTCATTTAGTGGCGCTTATTTGTAGGCGGAAGGGTTTTGTGCTTACTGTTGAGTGTAATGGGAAGCTTTACTAATCGTGAGGTCTTTATTTTCTATATCTATGAGGCGTGGTGATTGATAGAAAAGTTTCTTAAAAGTTTGAAGCAGTCGCGTTTGTATAATGAGCAGATTGTTCATATAGAAGAGTTGCCGGCTCATAGTGCTTGTTTTGGTGATCTTGAAGAGCCTTTGCCGGATAATTTGCAGAAGGTATTGTTGAATCGAAATATTCAGTTTTATTCTCATCAGGCTGAGGCTATAAATAATGTGCGGAAGGGTAAAAATGTAGTTTTAACTACGCCGACGGCTTCGGGTAAAACTTTGGCGTTTAATATTCCAGTGTTAGAGGCTTTGACGAATTGTGATAGGGCTACGGCTCTTTATCTTTATCCTGCTAAGGCGTTGACTAATGATCAGTTTAAAGTGTTAAAAGAGTTGGAGGAGGAGTGTGGGGTGAGGGTTGATGTTAATATTTATGATGGGGATACTCCGCAGTATTTGAGGGCGGGTATTCGTGAGAGGTCTAGGATTATTCTTACTAATCCTTATGGTTTGCATCAGTATTTGCCTTGGCATCATTTATGGCGTAATTTTTTTCCAAATCTTAGGTTTATTGTAATTGATGAGGCGCATATTTACAGGGGTGTGTTTGGTTCAAATGTGGCTATGGTGATTAGGCGGTTGTTGCGTATTTGTAGGTATTATCGTGCGGAGCCGCAGATTATTATGTCCTCGGCAACTATTGCTAATTCTAGGGAGCATGCTATTAGGCTTACGGGGAAAGATTTTGTGGTAGTGTCAAATGATGGGTCGCCTCGGGGAAAAAAATTTTTTGTTTTTTGGAACCCTCCGTTTATAGATGCGTCAAATACTGTTAGGAGGTCTACACATCAGGAAACTAGGGATCTTGTGACGCTTAATGTGGTGCAAAATCTGCAAACTCTTTGTTTTACGTCCTCAAGGAAAATGGCAGAGCTAATTACTAGGTGGACTAAAGAGCAATTGGCTTTGAGGGCTAAATTATCTATTAGTAGTAGTAGTGTTACGGCTTATCGTGCGGGTTATCTGCCTCAAGAGCGTCGGGATATAGAAAATAGGTTAAAAACTAAAAAGTTAATGGGTGTGGTCTCCACTAACGCGTTAGAGTTGGGCATTGATATTGGTTCACTTGACTCAGTTATAATTTCGGGTTATCCGGGAACGGTAATTTCAACATGGCAACAGGCGGGAAGAGCGGGTCGGGGCACTTTTGACTCTCTTGTAACACTTGTTGCTTTTCAAAATCCTTTGGATCAATATTTTATGAAGCATCCCCGGGATTTTTTTGGGCGGGCGCATGAGCAGGCTATTATTGACTTGCATAATCAATACATTACTTTGGGACATATAATGTGTGCAGCAGACGAGTTACCATTAGGTGAGGGGGATAAACAATTTTTCACTGAACGCTTCGCGGAGAGCATTCAAATATTGGAACAGGAAAAACTAGTTAAAAAAACACCTCAGGGCTGGATTTACATGGGAACAGAAAGAGCTACGCAGAGGGTAAGTCTTGAAAACATTTCCAGTAAAACCGTCAAAGTTCTCTGCAATGGAAAACTGCTTGAAACTTTACCTTTAAATAAAGCCTATGAAGAAGCACATACGGGTGCAGTTTTACTACATCAGGGCGAAACATACATTTGTAAAAACTTAAACCTTGAACAACTAGAAGCTAAAGTACAACAAGAAAATATTAACTATTACACAGAAACCCTAAAAGACGTTGAAATAACAATCAATAAAGTACATAAAGAAAGCAATAGGGGCACAAAAATAGGGTTAGGCGAGTTATCAATCACTGAGAGATATCATACTTATGTCACTAAAACATCAGATGAGGTTCTCAAAAAAACACCCCTTGATTTACCACCGTTATCCTTCTCAACAATTGGCCTATGGTTTATCATACCAAAAAAAGTTAAAAAAGAAATAGAAACACAAGGACTTGACTTTGAGGGCGGCCTTCATGCAATTGAACACGCCATGATAGCGCTGTCACCTATTTTTGCAATGTGCGATCGATGGGACCTTGGCGGCTTATCTACAACATTACATGCAGACACGAGAGAGGCAACAATTTTCATATATGACGGCTTTGAAGGCGGAATTGGCATATCGGAAACATTACACTCAAAACTAAAAACACTATGGAAAAAAACCCTGGAGCTTATCGAAAACTGCGAATGTAAAGAAGGCTGCCCCTCCTGCATATACTCCCCCAAATGCGGCAACGAAAACACACCCCTAAACAAAAAAACAGCAAATAACATACTAAAGACAATACTAAAACTAACAAACAACACCAAAACAAAAAGAAAGAACAGAACAACAAACTATACCTATGTTAAACAGGTTTAACTTTACCTCAATAAAACAGGTCAAAGGTGTTAAATAAAAACTGTTAAAAACTTAACATGTAACTATCAACGGAAAACAGAAAAGACAAAAACGATAACAAAATAACAAAAACTGTTTAGAAACAAACGCGTTAATAAATAGTTTATTGAAACATTAACTTTTGCCTAACGAAAAGAGACAACACAAAAACATCTACAACTAAAAAACAAACAAAAAAACAAAGTAGTAACCAAACAAGTCTATCTCCATTATATTAACATATTATAATCAAGGACATGCCATTGTTAGACGTAGTCAAGTTAAAATTTAATTTTATCAGCACAATAACTTTAACTACCTATCTGTTGTGAACAAAATTTCTGCTGTAAAGGGTTTAATTTTTGAGAGTGTTAACTAAATAACGTTTTTTCGTTGAATGTTTCGTTGACCCAAAACTTCGCATACAAAACCACAGTCAAATCAACCATTTGATGAGAACGA
>WQSY01000110.1 GCA_009787585.1 Candidatus Bathycorpusculum sp.
ATGGAGTATTTTTGCCTATTCATAATGCAAACTCTCTGATGTCATACTACACAGCATCAGATATTTAAACTCAAGTGTTTTAGCTGAGTCACTGTACTAGTCGATTACGGTACACAAGCAAGATTTTAATTGAGCATATTAATGCAAAGCCAAGGTGTTTAAGATTGCAGCTAATAGTATCGTAATCGTCACAAACGATTTGGACTACGAATGGTATTAATCTGCGCGTAATTAACTTTGAAAACAGAAACTAAATCCCGAGAAGATCTATTGTACAAAAATAACAAGTTAAGGCTCATAATTCTTGGTTTTTAGTTGTCGTCTAAGAAACATCAGTACCACAGTTACAACAACACCTGTAAAGAAAGCACCAATACTTATCAAAAATATCGGACTCGTAAATATAGACTCAATCGTCTGGGTCTGATCAGACGATTGAGACGGATCAGTACCGGTTGCTACAGTTGATGACGGAGTTACTAATGTTGACTGTGTCGGCGATAACGTTGTTATCGCTCCAGATTCAGGCATAGTAAACGTTAGAACATCACTCCAACCACTAGATATAACATCTGAAAGCGTTCTAAATACAATGTGATTATCTTCACTAAATACATTACTAAGAGGGCCGATCACTGGTTCACCAGAGCCAAACTGGCGACCAACTATTGCCTCAACTTTATAATCTATTTGAGAACCAGGAGCAGGCAAAGCCGCATAACCAACGTTTGCAACGACGGTATATTCAGAATCTGACTGAAAAACAGTTCTAGAAAACGTGTGCCATTCATCACCAAAATGACCCTTAACCTGAACGTTATAATATAGGCTATACACTCGTCCATCTGCATCCGTGTATGGCGTGAATGCCTGATTTTTTATTACAACCTCTCTTTTTCTTTGTTCTACGGTGTGTCCGGGGGTAGAGATCATAGTTTCTTTTCCAGTATATTGATCAACAGTTGTTGTAGTAGATGGCGGTACATAATAAGAATCGTCAATAACTCTAATACTGAACTGTGGTACAGACGGCTTAGATATAGCATACACAGTTATAGGTGTAACAGTGAGTACACTTAGACTTGATGCCACTAAACAGATAATCAACACCATTAAAGCAGTATATTTATGCATACAAACTCTTTACATGTAGTAGATTAAAAAGGTTATTCCAAACAGACCTAACCAACCTAAAATGTGTACCACAGCAAAATACAACTTGGAAGTATACATGTTCGAAAATGCAAACAATTTACACCATAAACAGATAATCAACCCGTGCCCATGAATTGTTACCTAAATTCCCGTAAAGCGCAACAATATCGCAGTAACCGAACACAAAAATTCATTAAAAACATAACTACAAAACAAAAAACGTTTGCCACTAATACAACATAACTATAATTACACAAAACATAACTATATTCTTTACAATTTAACCTACTAAAAAACACTTAAAAAACCATTAATTTAACCATTCCACCATTTTTTACCAAAACTGCAGCTATATTTTCAGGATTTTAGCACTACAACGAACGCTACGTCAAATTACATCCATTACAGCTTATTTTACCCGTAAAACCATAGCGTAGCCTTACTTTTCTTAATTAATATCTATCAAAAACACCCAAACCAGCTCACATAATATTGCATTAAGTAACACTGTTCGTTGTAGTGTCAGACATTTAATTCAAAAACTCAGGTTCAGCAGTTTGAGCCAAAACAGTTCAAAATTAATTTGTAACTCAATAAACGTCAAAAAAAAATAACTGAATTGCAGCACAAACATTCAATTTTTTGTCACAAATTGAACATAAAAATAATTCATCACAAATTTTTAGCAAGCTATTAAATGTGAGTAAAAAGACAAAAATGTAAATTAAAAACTTGACAAAAAATTAAAGTGGAAAAAGAAGAAGGTTATGCTTTGGGTGTAACTTTTTCGACTGCACTGCTCAAGCTTGACATTTCGGCATTTGCTTTACGAATAATGTCGCCAATGGTTTCTTTTGTTGGAACTGCTGCACCAACTGAGAGGGCTACTGCTTTTTGGTGGGCTCTTTGTAGTAATGGTTTAATTGTATCTTTGCTTGTGTAACTGATTTCAAGTGCTAAAGCGAGTGCTTCTTGATTGTTTATTTCAACACTTCTTCTGGTAGCTGGAACATCAACAATAAGTTGGTTGCCAGTGATAATCAAACCGTTATCGTAAACTGCACGCATCGATATGCCTAATTCTACGCTTTTTATGCCAAGTTTGGATAGTACACTTGCAAGTCGCTCATTAATGGGTTCGCCTCTACGAACAACAAGGGTGTCTTTGCTTACCCATACGCTACCGTTTTCGATTCTTGTTGGTAAACCTACAGCGTTTAATTGGCTTATAACTGGTCCAGGGGGCTGTCCAGTGTTGCTTACTGGAATAACTACATCTGTTGCAGCTATATCACCTGATTTGGCAAAAGTTTTCACTTTACCTTTTTCAAGTAAAAGCGCCAGCTTAAAGGGGTTTAGTTCAGTGAACATGAAAACGTTTGGACCTTCAAGATAATCTTCAAGCGGTACTAGTTCAGCTTTTTTCATCTCTTCTAAGGCAAGTTTTACCAGTGTGTTTTTTAGAACTCTAAAGGTGACTTGACCTTTCATGCTCTTTTTGAGCTCTTGTAGTTGTGAAGCTCGAACTTTTTGTAAACTGGCGATGCCGATTGACTTACAGTCTTTTAGCACATCGACTATTTCTTCTACTTCAGACGTTTTTTGTTGTAACACTTGTTGTGACGGCATTTTTATTTTCCTCAGTTATTATTATGGTTTAACTCTAACAGGTTCGCCCATGGACGTTTTTATGAACATATATTTTACGTTCTTAAGACCACGTTTTAGTTTTACGTCCAAGACACGAAGAATAGCTTGAGCGTTTTCAAGTAAATCTTCATTGCTCATTTTTTCTGTACCGAAGGATACTTGGATAATTGGTTGAGTACGCATACGAACAAGAACTGTTTTACGGTTTCTGACAAGAATCGTGTTAATATCAGCAGTTAGCGGAACTGGTATAGGCATTTTACCTCTTGGACCCAAAACTGGACCTAAAATTCGGCCAACCAAAGGCATCAAAGACGCCTCAACAACAAATATGTCATAATCTGTTGCTAACTTGCGTAATTCCTTCTTTTTACCGGCTAATTCTTCAAGATTAGCTTTTTCTAAAACGAAATCAGCTTGAGCATTACGTGCTTTAAACGCAAACTCGCCAGAAGCAATAATACAAACTTTATTTGGCTTACCAGTTGGTTTTGGAAGTTCTACGACTTCCTGAATTTTACCTTCAGGGGCTTTCATATCAATTTCTTGAATGTCCAGTATCATATCTAGGGACTGGCTGAACTTTTTGCCGCCAGACTGCGTCTTTGCCTGTTTTATTGCTTCTAATATTGTATTGTTATCTAAGGGCATTTTTAAGCCTCGAACCAATGAGGGATTAGAACTCTGTTATAAAAATATTCGCCTAACATTATGAGCTACCAAATAGCTGATCATACATACCAGCGTTAATCTCTTGTTGAACATCACGTGGATCTTTGCCTTCAACGGTTACACCTATAGTAATACAGGTGCCAAGAATCTCTTTAGCAGCATCACTAGTGTTTGTCGCTAACAATTGAGGAGCCTTAATTTTTGCAATACGCACTATCTGCTCCATAGACAAATCACCAACTTTAACACTATTAGGTGTACCTGAACCTTTCTCAATTTTTAGTTCAGAAACAATTAATGCAGATGCTGTTGGAGTACCAACGGATACCTCAAAAGTCTTATACTCAGTATCGACACTAACCTTTACTGGAACTTTCATTCCAGCATATTCCTTTGTGACCTCGTTGATTTTTGTTACAACAGCTACAATGTTTACACCTAATGGACCAAGAGCTGGACCAAGCGGAGGACCAGCATTAGCTTGACCGCCGTTGACGATTAATTCTACAACTTTTTTTTCTACCATTTTGTTTCACCTTATGCTTTTGCTTTTTCTACAAGTTTTACATAGTCTGAATGTACTGTAATTGGCAAAGTAAATGTTGCCTCAAGTAGTTCAAGAGTAACATCGCCTTTTGACTTGTCAAGACGAGTAATCTTTGCGCGCATACCTTTGAATGGCCCACCGGTAATTTCTACAACGTCATCTTCACCAAGATCAGCCATAACAGGTTTACGCACAATATAACGTTCAATTTCATTGAAACTAACCAAACCGGAAATACGAGAACGAACATGTCTAATGCCTGTAATTGCTTCCTCCACAAAATGTGGCCCATCAGCTTCAACAAACACGTAGCCTTTCAAAGTATCAGGCACTAAAAGAGCCTTCAAAGGAATGTGAGCCATTTCAACTTTTGTGGCAATTAATCTTGCAACATTACGTTCTTGCCCAGTGGTTGTTTTTACTACAAAAATTTTGATAGGCTGTTGTTCGTCTTTTTTCTGCATTAAGAAAGCTCCAGTTACTTTTAGACTCCGCCCAACGCAGATGCAATGTACTTTATGGCAAAACCAATTAAACCTACCACACCAATGCCTAAGACACTAATTTTTATTGAGAGCCAAAGCTCATCACGTCCAGGTTTCACTGCCAATTTTAAAGTTCTCGCACATTGTGCCAGGAATGATTTTATACCCATATTTACCGCACACTCATGATTTCTTTTTACAATAATAAATGTTGCTGTAACTTTTAAGAATGCAAACCTTAACATCGACTACATTATTAAACTTTCAGGTTTAAAGTTAAATTTTACGGTAAACAAGCCCAGCCGCATCCAAAGCCGCCATTAAATCAGGTTTATCCTCACTTTTTATACCACGCCAATCCAGTAACACTTCAGAAACTTTTTCTAAACTACGTTCAACACAATGCTTAAGCAAAGAGGCATCCATGTTAACAACGGCATATTTGGGAATCATGTGACTAAAAATCACTTCACCATTTAAAGTCATCTGAGTGAATTTCTTGTTGTAATGAGTTCCCCCTACACCAATAACAGCTTCCCGAGTGGGTTTGAATTCAAAAGTTTCTATAGCAGAAATTGTAGCACAAGCCACAGCACAAGCCGCTTTAGAATCTACCCACTCGGACATAGAACTACCAAGTTCAACAAACATCGTTGGCACATTTAAAGAAGGCCCATGATGAGTAACCTCAAAAGACACTTCATAACGCAGCAAACCAAATTTTTGTTGGAAAAACGCAAGTTTTTTCAAAGTATCACTCATAGCAGCCGCGGGAGAGACAGAAACCGTTCGAGGTAAACCACCAAAATCTGCGCCTGCAAAATTTCCCGGCGGATGCACCGTTAAAGTTGGTGTGCCACTTTGGCTGCTATGCCTTGAGACAAAAATAATTAACTCAGCGTCGGGAAAGCTTTCGGGAAGATTTTGCGCGTCAACTAGAGAATCATTTAGCCTAATTAAAGTAACACCTTTTTTGTTGAAAAATGCGGTATAAACAGGGTTACTTTGAAAATTTTCAAGAGCTCTATGAAAGGGGTAACGTTGTAAGATTTGGTCAACAATATTTAAGCTTGCAGGGTCTTTGTTTGATGAAACCAACAGAATCATGCATATCACTTTGTGGTACAAATTTTTTGTTGAAAAAGGTTTCCACAACCA
The DNA here is from genome assembly GCA_009787585.1 of Candidatus Bathycorpusculum sp. Classification (GTDB taxonomy): domain Archaea; phylum Thermoproteota; class Bathyarchaeia; order Bathyarchaeales; family Bathycorpusculaceae; genus Bathycorpusculum; species Bathycorpusculum acidaminoxidans. The sequence goes on from WQSY01000110.1 coordinate 5,668, forward strand.
AACAAAAATTATACATTAAAATGCAATAAACAAAACATAACGATTTAACATTAGATGTTAGTCTTAATTATTTTCTTGTCGGTTTTATCGGCGTAGTTGTATGATTTTTGTGTTTTTATACGTCTGATTTGATGATTTAGTAGCGCACATGTTCAGTTTAA
>WQSY01000111.1 GCA_009787585.1 Candidatus Bathycorpusculum sp.
GCATATGTATAATTATGGAAATTATACACAGGTTTTGTTTTGCTAAAAAGGCATTTTTAAGCTAATTTTCAGAAAATGACCTCATTTTTCAAATATCTTCGCCACCTATGTATAATTGCTCCGGGATTTTAGGGTATAATGGCCTCCTATAATCTAACCTAAAATCCCGTAAGAGTTATACATAGGTTTGTATTACTCTTTGTAAACGTGGTGGATTTCAAAAATGCCGTCAAATTTGTCTGTTTGACAAAATAATGGCATATGTATAATTGTGTGAATTATACATAGGTTTTGTTTTGTTAAAAGGGTATTTTTAAGCTATTTTTCCAAAATCAACCTCATTTTTCAAATATCTTCGCCACCTATGTATAATTGCTCCGGGATTTTAGGATCTAAATTTCTGATAGCACGTAACTATGTTTTATGGGTTTATTGAGTGTTTGTGGGTTGTTTTTGTTTTTAGTGGAATTTAAACGATTTAACATTATTTGTTACTAAAAAAGATGAGCTACATGTTGATTTTGAAAAATATGTCTAATTTTTAAGATGACTTATTAACAAGCATGCGTGGCGGGTGAGCTGTTGTATTCAACCTCCATTAGGTCTTTTTGAAAATTAATTTTTTTCAATTCATTAAATTCAATTTCTGTTTCCTGATTTGTCATTACTGGAAAACCGTAAACTTTACTTGTGTAACCTAACAGCCCTTTTTTCTTAACCCGTTCTTGAATAAATGTTAAGTGTTTGTCTAAGCGTTTTTTGATAAGCTCATTTGAAAAATCAACAACATCTTGAAATCTAACTGCAAAGTGTTCTTGTAAATTGGAGTCAATTTCAAAGCCAATGCTGTTTCTGCCTGTCGCCATAGCTGAAAGCGTTGTTGTTCCCGTTCCTAAAAAGGGATCCAATACGGTGTCCTCTTTTAGTGAGAGCATGTTAATTAAACGAAAAGATAACTCAAAGGGGTATGCTCCGCTACGGTCTCTTATTTTTTTATCAAGCTCTGTTTGCCGTGTTCCTTTTAGGTCATCCCATATGTCAGAGAACCAAATGTTTCGTTCTTCCCAGAAAAACGCGCTTTTTTTGCGACAAAGCTTTTCCTCATCAGTTTTAAATAATCGCTTATTTCCCTTCCTTAAAATTAGTATGTACTCATGCTCAAGAGTAACGTATGCTCCTGCGGGAAGCATTCCTGAGCCCATGAATTTGTTTGGCGCATTTGTCTGTTTTCTCCAAAGAATTTCCGGTAGAGAACTAAAGCCTAGTTTGGAGCAGTATTCAAGAATTCTTGAATGACTTGAGTAAAGCTTGAATTCCTCCCCCAATTTACGGGTCGCATTACCTATGTTAATACAAGCAAATCCGCCCTCACGTAAAACACGAAAAGTCTCCCTCCACGTTTTATCAAGCTCTTTGTTCATTAACTCAAAAGTTAAATTGCCGTCTTTTTTCTCTAAAGCCTGCCCAATTTCAGGATTCTGCTTACTAAATATTTCATCCCACATTTCCACCATAGGATAAGGAGGTGATGTAACCATTAAATCTACAGAAGCATCACTAACTTTACTCATATCAGATGAGCTAGATAACACTATTTTATGACTAGTCTTCATCACTTGTAACTCTTAGCGTTTAACTGTTCTTTAAAGAATGTTTCTAATATACAAAAAGATTTCTAAATCAAAAAGCTTGACCCAAGTGACCTGTTGTGAGACAACATGTGGCTATGCTCTTTTATTTTGGGGTATTCTGTTTTCTTTTAGTCAAGATACTATTACAATTTATGACTAGTTAGTCAACTGTAAAAATTTTAATCCTATAAGGTACATATTTAAGTAGTTTGCCAAACAATAGTAAAAGATGAACAAAATGGTTAATTACTTACCCTTTTCCTTAAAAAACTATGTACCTATCAGGGAAGTTTAGCCAGAGTTACAAATGTAAAAAGTAATGAGCCAAGAGCTAAAGAATATTTATACAAATTATCTAAACAAGGATTAATTGAACGAGTTACATGAGGTTGGTATTGAATTCCAACAGAAATTGCGGATGTTTGGGATTTTTATTTGTTATTTTTGGTTCCAGTAGTGTATTTGAGTGTATTTTCCTTTAACTGGATAGTTTATATCTTCAAAAACTAGGTCTAGTTTTAGTCCGTGTTGGTCTATTTTGTTTTGTATTTGGCTCCATATTTTTTGTGTGTTTTCATCTGCTGGCCATATGCCCCATGTTGGGTCTGTTGGATTTCGCATGCTCCAGCCATAATTTTTAGGCAGAACTAGGACGGTTTCTGCTTTAATGCTTCCATGGGTTATTTTTGGATTTTGTACTATCTCTTTCCAGAAGTGCTCTAAGGCTGTGAAATGTTCTTCTTGTAAGGTGTTTGGGTCTGCGGGGTCTTCGGAGTAGTTAAAAATTATTATGTATTGTGCGCCTGCTTGGTATGAGGTTTTCATTTGTTCAAACATTTCCTCTCCACTGGCAAGAAAAGGTGCTTGAGTGTATTTCCAGGTAAGTATGGTGCCCCATTGCTTATTTTGAAGTGTAGCAGCGCCTCGGGCTAATGCTATTTCCTGTGTTATAGAGTTGTTCCAGGCTAACTCTGCTAGCACTAGGTCATAGCCGCTTTGGTAGTTCCACCAGTAAAGTCCATAGTCAGCTGAAAAAACTAGAATTTGCTCTTGTTCTAATTGCGTTTTATTTAGCTCTTCAATTAATTCTCTATTCATGTTTACATACGCCTTCGCCGCGTCATCATGGGTCTGTATTGGGTTTTGTTTAAAAATTTGCTCATAGGCTGGTATGGGCTTGGAATATTTTGTAATGTTTCCCGACGTGGTTGTGTACATATCGTTTTTTTGTTTTTCAAATACCGTAACTGTTCCATTTGGATAATAAGTAATATTTTCACTAAAATTTTCCATAACAATTTTACCCTCCGGCCAAAAAGTTACTGTAGACAACAACGTTGGTTTTTCTTTTTGGGTCTCTTCTTCCTTGTCGATATTGTTATAGTTGTATAGAATTATTGTGCCTTTATCTGTTTTTGTCACCTTTGGCATTGGTACCTGATTACCCTCTTCTGCTGGATAGGCGATTTCCAAAAAAACTGTCTGGTCTAGCATGTAGCCGCCGACTTCATCGTTGTAATATATTCCTATAAATTTTTCTCTCCACCGCTCTTTTGCCTCTAAAAGCCACGTGGTTAATTCTGCAGTATTTCGTGTTCCCCCATAAACCGCGTAACTTAACCCCGCGGCAACCGCGTAATTTCCTATCTCCTCCATAGCTGAAGTATTATACTGCAAACTACCTGACACCAAAACAAACAAGTTTGTATAACCCAACACTTTATCAATAAACTCTTTTGCCTCCCCAACAGAATTCCCACAGTACGTAACACCAACATAAAACGGCACCTGCCCCTCCATTTTATCCCTCTCTAAGCTAAACATGTCCCCACGCACAATAACCCCTATTATTATAAGCACCACTATTAATAACAGCGTGACCCCAACGGTGGACAGCAACTTTTTCTGTTCCATAACTCTCCCCTAACTCTTATAACATAATACAACATGTTATTCTAAACTTGACTGCTCAACTAGTACTAGAATGAAATAAAAAGTTTAGCTTACTGCCTTAACTTGAAGTCTATTACAGTTAGCTGGTAAAAATAGAGATAAAAATTGTTAGATATCTATTGTTTCGTCTTGTTGAGGTATGCAGACATCTGTCATTTCGCCTATTCTCTCTGATAACAGTTCCGCTTGTTCTATATCGCCGTGCACAAGAATTGTTCGTGTAGGCTTTAGTTTATTAACAATTTCAACTAACTCATTTTGATCTGCATGGCCTGAGAGTTCTATTTGTTTTACTAAAGCTTTTACATCGTATGTGTCTTCTTCAATTTTGAAAAATTTCTCTTCCTTAGCTGTTTTCAATGGACTATCCGGCGGTAAGTAACCACTTGTTAAAATAACAGAATTGCGTTCATTATCTGCCCAGTCTTTTAAAAGCTGTAAACTTGCCCCTGCATGACCAAAACCTGAGGTACAAATTACAATAGCTGGCTCTTCAATTTGGGCTATACGATAAAGATGTTTTACATGTTTATACTTAAACGGCGATTTTTGACGACGAATTTCTTTGGTAAATAACTGTTTATTTTGATTATAATAATCATTTATTTTATGTGCCAAATTAGATATAGTATACACGTTATAACGTGGAAGATACCCATTTGCTATAGCGGTGTCTATACGTTTTGCCATCTCTTGACTTCTATGAAAGGCAAAGGTAGGAATTAACACGTTCCCTTTATTATCCATAGTTTTTAACAGATCTTCCATGAACTCGTCAAGTAACTGTTGCCTTGGAGCCCGCACTTTACCTCCATAGGTTGACTCTGTAATTAAAACATCAGGCTTTTTGGGTAACGTTTCCACTTTACAACCTTTTAATATTTCAGTATCATGCGTACATATATCACCTGTGTATACAATTTTTTTCCCCTCAGCCTCAAGACAAGTTATTTTTGCTCCTGCCACATGACCTGCATGTTGAAGATTAACTTTCATACCTGATAAAGCTATGGCATCACGCACCCACCAACATTGACCAATACGCTCAGCATGTTGATCATTGTAATCAAAATTTCCCTTCTCAGTTTGAATTTTAACCATATCATGCAATAAATCAACGGTTACATCACGCGTAATTCCTGCACCAACAATTGTAGGATTATGCTTAGACAAATTTAGCAAACTACCTGTATGATCAAGATGAGCATGACTAATAATTACTGCGTCAAAATCAGTTGGAAGCTTTTTTGGTTCCCCGTCAAGCTTTATACCATAGTCTAAGGCAATCTTACATGAATCGGTTTCAACAGATAGGCATGAACCGCCTACTTCTCTGGCTCCACCAAGGACTTTAATTTCCAATTTTGTATTACTCCAAATAAATGCAAGCCCTATCACAATTGGTTTAACAACCAATTTTAGCTTACAAATTAAATTAACTATTTTACCCGAAAAATAACAGTGAATAATATTAATCTATTGATTAATTAACACAACTTTACCATGAAAAAACAATTTCACCCAAAATACTGCTTAAACACAACCTAAGACTTAACATTTTCCCTCTCCAAAGTTTAAACCTGCTTTATATGCCCAAAAATTAAATAACTCTGATGAAAAAGAAATACACGATGTTATCTATATGTCTACGTTAGATGGTAAATTTGAAGAATTAATCCAGTCTAAAAGAGCCTTTTTAAATGACTCAGTAAAAGATTATGCCACAGGCGGCAATGATATGATAGATGATTTGGAAGCCTGCTTAAATGAAGCAAAAATGGAACTTATAAACAATATTGAACTTGTTAGCTGCATACGAGAAGAATCAGGCGAAACAGCATACAATAACGAGTGCATTGCAATGTTTAACAGCTGGTTTAACAAATGGTTCGGAAAAACAAATAACCCCTAAAAATTAAACTTGTCAACATAATGGTTTTACCATTTTTGCAGAAATAACTTGACAAACAGTGTCAGGATGGTTAGTTGAAAAAACAAACGATTTTTTACCTACACTACTTATTTTTACAGCACTACCAAAAGTCGTTGAATACACTACAGAATCATCAATGCCGTATCTTTATTTCAACACCTAAAATTTTTCCAAAATATGTCACACCTAAATTCCCGAATTTTTATACCTACGATAATCAAAATGTCTTAAAAAGGCGTAAAACAGCATTAAAGGCTTAAAAACGCCAGTTTCTTCTCTTGCATG
>WQSY01000112.1 GCA_009787585.1 Candidatus Bathycorpusculum sp.
TGATAGAATTATGAAGGAGCTGGTTTTGCAAAAATCTTTTTTTCACCATTATTTTTTCTTTATACTCTGATAAAACTCAGTTTTTAGACAGTCTCCCACCCGTACAATAAGATAGAGGAATGTCTATTTGTGTTTCTTCCAAACCAACATTTGTAATCGTTGCATTTTCAACGTAGCCAAACAAACCAGCAAAGTATTGTCTACTTATATTAAGTTCATAAATCACATACCCTTGACCGTCAAATGTTCCCTTAAAACGGTTGACGTAATCCCCAATTGGCGTCCACTCTGCATCAGATAAATCTACATCGTCAACCAAATGGTATGTTCCATCGAGATGGTATTCTTTCAAATCTCGTGAACCGGCGTTTGCTTCTTGTTGGGTTCTGCCTAAAGCGGCTAATTGGTTTCTGTTAGATATGGGTATAGATCCCGCAATGGGTGGGTCAATCTTTGCGATAAATTGTCCACCGGTTTTGCCAGTATATTGGGGTGTCAAGTCAAATGAAAGGCCAATTGTGCTCTTGGTAGGTTCAATGGCGTTGACAGCTTGCGTAGCACATGCTATGATCATGTTGACTAACATAATGGTTACTAGGCTTATTGAAATGATCTTATTAAGGGTATTTTTCATTTTTTTTCTTCCTCGCAGTAACTTAGTAACATGTATTTAGTACTATGTAAAGTTTACTAATGTTTTTAAAAAAAATAATGACAATGTTCTTAATTGACTGTTTTTCTTTCACTGTGTCATCTTTTTACGCTATTAGCAGTTTAACTTTGCATTAATTGTACGGCAATAAAAAGTCAGAAACACCGACATAAGTGAAAAAATATTCCCCATTTTACGGGGTTAAGATTAATACTATAAACGCATATATCATTATTATGGGATACCAACCGCGGACACGAGCACCTAAGAAGACAGCACGAGAATACAGAAAAGCTTTCCAAGAAAAAAGCAAAAAGATAGTTAAGCAAAGCAGACATGTCGCCAGACAGTTTGGGGAAGAAAAAACAGTGTTACCTCAGCAACAGGTTTTTGAGATAACTCTTAAACGTTTACATACATTAGGTAATCAAAAATTTGGTTCATCCCCTTTTAGTGAACATTTTGACAGATGGCTACGAACAGTGGAAACAGTTTTAGACGAGTTTAAAATTCAATCAGATATAAAAGTTGACGAACAATTTACAAAAGAATGCAAACAAATACTAGAAACCATTAAACTACAATTTGAAACGTATCGACAACAAGAAATCTCTCTTGAAATACAAATAAACAGTTTGTCAGGCACTAAAAAATGTCTTGAGCAAGTAAACAAAGAATATCAAGTTAAATCGCTTGTTCTAAGAGAGCAAAAAACGGCTATGTTAAGGCAATTAAGTAAAGAGTTAGAAGTTTTAAAAGAAGAGCAAAATCAAATAGTAAAGTTGAAAACAGGTTTTTTTAGGGGCATATCCAAAAAAGAAAGGGAACAAAGAGAAAATTTTGCTGTGCAAAAATACATAGACAAGCAACAGGAATTTGAAGTAAAAACAATAGAGTTTAAAGAAAAACAAAAACAGTTTAGAGAAGAGTTTGAGTGTAAGCGTGAATTTTTGCTGGAAGATTTGAAGAGTTTAAAGAGATACACCAAAGAAATTGAAGAAGACTATTCACTAGAAGAACGCTGGTTTACTTGCGAGTCTTTAAAAGATGTACTTAACAATTTTCTTCAAAGAAAAAAGGAATAATTATGTTTCAAGTAAAGTTTTAAGCAGTTTAATTGCGGACCAGGCAGCTAATGCACTAGTGTGAGGGTTGTCTGGGTGAGGGTCATTTGCGAACTGGAGGTGCATTTCTCCGTAACACCATTTAATGTTAATATCATGAGTGTTACGTTTGACTTTTGGGTCAGAGATTACTTGTACTTTAACTTTAGCGGGTTTCACTGTTAAGGCTAATGTGGCGGCCACGTTCATTTCTTTTGGAAAACGTTGGGCAGCCTCTTTAGCGTAGCCCTCATATATTACAGTTTCTTCTGTGTTGTCTTTGCCTAAAGCTTTGGGTGGTTTGCGTGTTGTTAGAGTTATCTCATTTATACCTGCAAGTGCAGCGCTAGAGAGTGCATCTAGACCGCCTATGGCGCCAGGTGGAAAATGTACCTTTGGGCTTCCAGTGCCAATATTAAGTAATGCACCTGTGCTCATAACTATAATGTCAAGGTTCGCAGCTAAAAGTTTGTCAAAGTATTCAGTGATAGCCTGTTGTGAGGCTGCTTCTATGACCACTTTGGGTTTTTGAGTAATTAGGGTGTCTATGCTGTCGACTATTTTTACGGGAAATTGGAGTTTGTTTTTTAGGTTTTGGGCGCGTTGTAAATCTGTGTCATAAATAACCAGTTCATCACATGTTACAAGTTCACGTTGAATTGCTTCAGCAAGTACTGTGCCAATTGCTCCTGCACCAATTAGTCCAACACGTTTGGGTTTAACCATTTTTTTGCCTTCAATACTCTGTTTGAATATACACGTCAGTTAAAGTTACTTGTCTTCCCTGTGTGGATTTATTTGGGGTTACTTTAAAGTTTTCAATTTTTAAAGTAGAGATAATGTCAGATGTGCCTTTTTGGATTATTGTAGCAGTTTCAGTGTCGCCTGCGTAAACGGTTACGTTTTTAATGGGTGTGTTGAGGGATAATTTGTTTTGTGCTTTATCGTTGCGTATTTCGCCTAAAACTGCTATAATTAAGTCACCTTGTTTTTCTATGTCGTCACTTACAAGGGCGGGGTTGAATTTTGGCCATTCTGAAATTTGTATGCTCTTATATCCTTTGCTGTTAGAGTACATGTATTGATATATTTCTTCTGTTATATGGGGGGCAACTGGCGCAAATAATTGCAATAATCGGTAGAGAACTTCATGTATTGTATATTGTGCTGCTATGCGGCTTTGTTTTCCGTGAATTTCAGGCCTATAGAGACGATCTTTAATGGCTTCTATGTAGTAGTCACATAGTATGTGCCAGGTAAAGTTACGTATGTCTTCAAGGGCTATGTTGAATTGACATTTTTCGAAGGCACTAGTAACTCGTTTAACCAAGTTTTCAGTTTTACTAATTATCCATTGATCAAGTAGTTGCAATTCAGCATTATCTATGTGTTTTGGGCTATAGTCTTCTAAAAGCTTGCTTGCAAACACTGAGGCATTCCAAAGTTTATTTAAGAAACGTTTACCATATTCAACGTCTTGTACACGATAAGGAATATCAGAACCTGTAGCGCCGCCGCCTGCAGCCCACTGTCTTACAGCGTCAGCACCGTTTTTGGCAAGGGTTTCAGGTGCAGCTGCATAATTTTTAAGGGATTTACTCATTTTTCGGCCATCAGCACCAAGAACCATACCATTTATAAGAACACTGTTAAAGGGTCGCTCATCAAATAGGGCAAGATGACGCACCATAAGATAATACGCCCATGTACGTATAATATCAGTGCCAGAGGGGTGCATATTTGCAGGGAAAAGCCGCTTCCAGTCGGAACGGTCAGGCCAACCCGCGTGAACAGCACAGGTAATAGAACTATCCATCCAAGTGTCCATAACATCTTGTTCACCACTAAAAACGTTACAACCGCACTTTGGACAAACATCAATACGGGGACCCTCCAATTTAGGATCAATAGGCACCCATTCAGGCTTGGCAACAATAATCTCACCGCAATCACGGCAGTACCAAACTGGAATGGGCGTAGCAAACAAGCGTTGACGACTAATAACCCAGTCCCAGTCAAGACTTTTTGCCCAATCGATTAAACGGTTTTTCATATAATCAGGATACCATGAAATCTCGTTAGCATTCGCCTCAACAGTCTCAGATAACTTCATAGTTTTCATAAACCATTGTTTACGTTCAAGAACCTCAACATGAGTCTTACAACGCTCACAAACGCCAACTTCTTGCTGAATTTTCTCAGTTTTCTCAAGTAAACCAAGTTCAGCTAAGTCAGCAACAACCGCTGTACGCGCCTGATTCAAATATAACCCGGCATATTTACAACCCGCCTCAGTTACTCTACCATTCTCACTAATAAGGCAAATAACTGGAAGTTTATGTTTTATAACAGTTTTAACGTCATCTTTATCACCATAGGTACAAATTTGAACAGCACCCGTGCCAAAGCTCATATCAACAGCTTCGTCAGCAATAACAATGACCTCTCGATTTACAAGAGGAACACGAATTTTTTTGCCAACAAATTTACCGTAACGCTCATCGTTGGGGTTAACTTTAACAGCCACACATGCAGGAATGAATTCAGGACGGGAAGTGGCAATTAATATGTACTCATCTGAGTCAACCAGTGAAAATTTGATGTAATGAAGTACGCCTTCTTTTTTAACGTGATCCACTTCAGCATCAGCAATAGCGGTTTCGTCGCGAGGACACCAGTTAACAGGGTGTGTGCCTTGGTACATGTAGCCTTTTTGGTAAAGCTGTATGAAACTTAGCTGAGTACAGCGCCAATAGTTTGAGTCCATAGTACGATACTCAGTAGTCCAATCTATGCTGCTGCCAAGTTTAAGTATACCCTCTTTCATCATGGCAATGTATTTTTCAACAAGAGCCATACACATTGTACGAAATTGATCTGAGGGTATGTCACGTTTACGAATGTTGTTAGCTTTCTCTACTTGAATTTCTATACCTAATCCATGGCAGTCCCAACCCTGCGGGAAAAGCACATTATAACCCTGCATACGTTTAAACCGTGCTACAATATCAAAATAGGTCCAATTAAGAACGTTACCCATGTGAAGCTCACCTGACGGGTAAGGCGGAGGGGTATCAATACTAAATGGTTCACGAGTTTTATCATTCCAATCGTAGTGGTAAAGTTTCATCTCTTCCCATCTGCTCTGCCACTTCGATTCAATCTCAGCAAAGTTATAATCCTTAGGCATAGACTGCATACGTATCAATCCAAATGTAAATTACTGTATAGGTTAACAACTAAAAAGCACCTAAAAACATTACTCCAACATTTCATTTGACCACCTTTAAGCTTAACACATTATTGCTTAGCACCCTCCTGTTTTCATTAATTTACACACGATTTACGCGTGCTTTCTAATACCCTGCTTACAAACAGAGAAGAGATTATTGTTTTTTATCTAACATGGGGGCCTTTCGACGCTTATCCCATATATGGCACAGGGCTAGTCCGGGATGGTGTAGTAGTAGGCGTGGGCCTGAATAACTCATGATTTTACGGGCTTGCTGCCTCATATCGGGCTTGTAGCATTGTATTTTGCATTTGCCGCAAACACTTTTTTTATCTTGAAAGGGACATTTATCTAATCGTAAAAAAGCGTATTCCCTGAATTGCTGACATTCTAAACATAATACACCAGTGGTTTTGTGGTGGTTTTTGCAATATAAGTCTATCATACAGGTGATGGTTTTTTTCTCGCGTACCATACGCTTATGAGTAGGATTCAACGGTTGAGGTTTCATGTTAATCAACAGTAATAAGAACTGTTTTTAGTAAAGTTTACTCCATAACCTGAATTCTTTCAAAAATCACAACATCCTAAACTCCGCAAAGTTTAGGTACTACACACAACAAGTCACTGGTTATTTCTCGTTTTAATGCTTAATTACAAAATTAACACCTTTTCACCGTTTTTTTTCACAACACACTATAACACCTAACAGATACCACAACCACGCAATTACCACCTTACAAAAAACCG
>WQSY01000113.1 GCA_009787585.1 Candidatus Bathycorpusculum sp.
GTAGTTTTGTTATTTTGTACCCTTGGGGGAATGTATGTGCTTCTTTTGAAATTGCGTATGAGTAAATAGAGCTTGAGTATAAACTGTTTTGAGGCATGACCTGGGGTTTGAGGGTTGGTGTTTTATTAATCATGTTGCTTTGTGTATTGCGTATCGTGTTTTGAATGCTTTGAAGGAGGCAAAGCTTTCTTGTAGGTATTCTTTGGTGGATGTGGTAGAGTTTCTTTCTAGGATTAATGTTGTTGAGGTTGATGGGGTGTGACGTATGGCGGAGTATACTAAGCAGGCAAAGGCGTTGTGTAAAAAACTGGGATTATCAATATTAGATCCAAAGACAACCCTTACAACCACCAAACCCTAGCGCCCTAATCACCGAAAGTTACGGATCAACACATAAAATAATGAAAACATAAAAGAAAAAAAGTCTATTCTAAAAGTAAATACTTCCACAATGTTTCATCCTGCAAAGTTAAAAAATGAGACATGAAACATTGGAAGCGGGCTGTGATAGTTAAAATCGTAAAACTTTTGTTGTTTGTTAGAGTATGTTTTTTAGTTTTTGTAAACTTTCAGGTACATGTTCGCAGGATTCAACGATTACTCGTTCTTTGCAGTCTATTTTTTTTAGGGTTTTAGCAAACCAGTTATAGTCAAGGGTGCCATAGCCAACGCCTAGGTGGTCATCGTTAACACCGTTATTGTCACTTGCATGTATGTGAACAATTTTATTAGCAAGTTGGTCAAAGAAGGGTTTTATTTGGTTTTCGAGGTGGGCATGTCCGATATCTAGTACAATGCCAATGGGTAAACTGGTTTCTTTGTAGAATCTGTGAAAGTCATCGGGGGTGCTCATTATAAACCAGTATTTAGAGGGCAAATTTTCTATAGCAATAGTTACGCCAAGTTGTTCAGCTTCAGCGTATAGTTCCTGTATGCTTTGAATGTTTTGTTTCCAGTCTGCGTTGGGATAAAATTGTGATACACCTGTTTTAGCGCCTGGATGTAGAACCCATAATTTGGCATTCAAGTTAGCTGCGCAGTAAAGAGATTTAGTAAGACGTTTTAAAGTGACCCCAAGAAAGGCCTTAGAGGGAGAGGCGATGTTTATGTCTGCAAAGGGCGCATGTACAGTGTATTCTAAATCATAACTTTTTGCTGTCTCGTTTAGCATATTTACGCGGGTTTTATTTAACTCATGAGCTCCATCGTCTAAAACTTCAATATACCGTGTTCCCTCACTATCTAATCGTTTGACCATACGGTTAAACGGTTCACCTAAACTATAGAGCATTGAAACACCAATTTTAACTTTAGACATACATGTAACCTTCAGTAAAGTGTTAAACAATGAACTAACCTGATTTATTAACTTTTTAACAACTCAAACAAAACGGGTTAAACAACATTAGACCTTAGACGTAATTATTTGAGCATTCACTATTCTTAAACGTGTATTATAAATGATACATTTCTTTGATACTTAAAACACAAACACCACACCTGTACACTGACAAAATACGTGCCCTGCCACCAAACGCTAATTACGCCTAAGATCTATTGTGTAATTTAGTGTGTTATCAAGTTTTCAATCAGTAGACGGTAGGCAAAAGTTGGAGTTATCAAAAGTTTTTGATGTAGTTTTTGTAGTCTTTTTATGAGAATATTGGTAGGGCAAAAAGTGAGGTGCGTTTGTGATGTGTATAGCAGGAGATGAGATGGTTATCGTTATGTTTTTTATTAGTTTTTGGTTTATTTTATAGAAGGATTTTATAGTTACATCCGTATTTAGTGTTTAAATGGGATATAAATTGGCTGTCACATCGAGTAAGTTTTATAAAAATGATGTTTTTAGGACTGTTGTTGTTATAAGTTTAATTCCGATTCTTTTAGCGGGTTTATGGTTTGGGCTTCCGAGGGCGTTAAATACAGAAATGTTTCCGGTTTTTACTGTGGTAAGTGGGAGCATGTGTATTCCGCTTGAAAACTGTAAACATTTTGACGATCCGTTTGAGAGAACTTTGCATATAGGGGATTTGATTATTATTCAAGGGGTGGATAGCAAAGATTTAAAAACGGATTATCCAAACAGTGATATTATAGTTTTTCGTAATCCGCGATTAGCAGCAAATGATCCTAATGCAAACATTGTTCATCGTATTGTTGATGTAGTTGAAATAAATGGGACTCTTTATTTTCACACTAAAGGTGATGGAAATGGTTACCCTAATGTTTGGCCTCAGATGCCGCAAAGCGTTGATCCATGGGGATCTATTTCAGAAGACCCTAATAGCACATATGAACATGCAATATCTGAGGATTATGTGTATGGCAAAGTAGTAATGCGCATTCCATGGATAGGCTCATTTGCAATGTTCGCACAAAAATACAATGTTATACCAATTATTTTAGCAATACTTATCATTTTAATTGTAGCATTTGAATTCATACTACCCTTAGTAAAGAAAAAAAACAAACCACAACAAACACTAACTGAAGACTCAAGCACAACAGAAGATCCATTAGTATTTAGCCAGAAAATGTAAAAAAAAATAAGTTGTTGACGGTAAGAAGAAAGGGTTTATGAAAGTAACATGGTCATAGGTATGCTTAAATAATAAAAGGGTTCAACCTTATTTGAGTTGAGAAAGTGACTGTCAACCAAACCCCGTTTTACATCTTTAATACTTTAACACGCCAAAAAGAAGTGTTCACTCCTATAAATCAGGGTGAGGTAAAGATGTATACCTGTGGTCCAACGGTTTATGATTATGCGCATATTGGTAATTTTCGGGCATTTCTTTTTGAGGATCTGCTAAAGCGTTGGTTACAGTATTGTGGTTTTAAGGTAACTCATGTTATGAATCTTACTGATGTGGATGATAAAACTATTAGGGGTAGTCAGACTAAAGGGGTTGCACTTAGGCAGTATACAGGGTTTTTTGTTAAAGCTTTTTTTGAAGACATTGCTAAGCTAAATATTGAGCCTGCAGATGTTTATCCATGCGCAACGGATCATGTGCCTGAGATGGTCTCTATTATTAAAATTTTGCAGGCAAAAGGGTTTGCTTACTGTGGCGAGGACGGCTCAATTTATTACGCGGTTTCCAAGTTTCCAAAGTATGGTAAACTTTCTCACATAAAAGTGGGAGAACTTAAAGCGGGAGCAAGAGTAAGTCAGGATGAGTACACAAAGGATGATGCTCAAGATTTTGCTCTTTGGAAAGCCTACACGCCTGAGGATGGGGATGCCTTCTGGGAGACAGATTTAGGTAAAGGGCGACCGGGTTGGCATATTGAGTGCAGCGCTATGAGTATGAGGTATCTGGGGGAAACTTTTGATATTCACTGTGGAGGAATTGATAACATGTTTCCTCATCACGAAAACGAGATTGCACAAAGTGAAGCAGCGTCAGGTAAGGTTTTTGTGAATTACTGGCTGCACAATGAACACCTACAAGTGGAGGGCAAAAAAATGAGCAAACGTTTTGGCAACTTTTACACTCTGCGAGACTTATTAGAGAGGGGTTATGATCCAATTGCCATACGTTATTTGCTATTGTCAACGCATTATCGTCAGCAGTTCAATTTCACATTTGAGGGTTTAAATGCTGCTAAAAGCGCCATTGAACGTCTCAAAAACTTTAGACGCAGACTTCAGGACGCAGACGGTAGGGGTAGTGAGGGAAAAGTTGTCATGCAAATTCAGCATGCAAAGCAATGCTTTGAGGAGGCAATAAATGACGATTTAAACATAAGCACAGCCCTAGCAGCTCTTTTTGATTTTGTACGAGAAATCAATAATCTGCTTGACGCAAACGCGGTAAGCAAAGAGGAAGCTAATCAGACGATTGAAATTTTGATGCAATTCAACTCTGTGCTTGGCATAATTGATAGAGAAGAAAAAAAAGAAAACCTGACCAACGATATTTATGCTCTAATACAGAGACGAGAAGCGGCTCGTAGAACTAAAAGCTGGAAAGAAGCAGACCAAATTCGAGATCAACTAAAAACTTTAGGCATTATAGTTGAGGACACAGCGCAGGGCATGCGGTGGCATAAAGAATAGTTTAGCAGGGTTAGCTGTGTTTTCTATTTAAAGTCCACATGTTAGTGGAATATTTTTCCTTATATAACTGTTCAGCTAACTTTTCTTCAAAGGGTATTAAAGGGTTTTCGTGGAGTTGAATTTTTAGTCTTGCTTTGAAGCCTTGTTTTAACGCGTTTGCAATGGTGCCAGGGCTTATGGGGTGGCCTAATTCATCGTTTATACTAGTTATGTTTTGTCGTCCAATATTGGCTGCTTGTGTGCATGAGAGGTCTTTTAGTTTGAGTAATTGAAACATTTTATCTAAGTCAACTGTTCGTAAAAGAGTGCCATGTTGTAGAACATATCCTTTGGAGAGTGTTTGGCTGCTTCCAGAAATTTTTTTGCCACCCACTGTTAGGTTAGGACAGTTTTTTGTGTCTCCAGTGTTAAAGTCTGCGGAAACACCCAAAAGGCGCAGAGCATCAGCTATAGCCTCATAAATTTTAAAATAGACACAAGTCACATCATTAAGGCTGCCTAAATTGGAAACCTTGGCAACCACACTATATGTTACCTCACCGTCACAGTCATGATAAACGGTTCCTCCGCCACTACATCGCCGCACCACATCTACACCCAATTGCTGAGCAGTTTGAAGATAAACCCGCTCGTCTACAGTTTCATTTCGACCAACACTTACAGCCGAGGGACTCCAACGATAAAGCCGCAGCGTATTAGGCACCTGCTCGGCAATACGCGCTTGCAGAATTGCCTCATCAACTGCCATGTTCCAAGCAGCACTACAAACCTCAAAGGGCAAAAGACGCCAAGTATCCATCATTATTAATTACTCCAATATTGCATAAAATCAATGCTGAAAACATAATTATCCACGTTATTGCTGTTGTTGTCGTTTTTCAATTTGACCCTTAATAGCCACAATGTTACTCTCTACCATACTTAGCCATTGACTATTTTTATTTGGGTCTAAGCCCTTGTTGTTAAAAGCTTCTTTTGCTTTACACAATGCCTCTAAAGCATCGGGTAAACAGCCTAAAGCAGCTAAAGCGGTACCCTGATTTACTTGAACCATTAAATATTTACCTGTTTCCACAGCATCTAACTCGTCAAGTTGATCAAAAAACACAAGAGCCCTATTAGCAGCAGCAAAACTCTCCATGTGCTTACCCTGACGTCCAAACGCGGCAGATAAACTTGCGTAAATAATGGCCTCAAACCTAGCTCTATTAAACGCTACGTCTACGGGAAGAGAACTACATAGATCCAAAGCTTTGTTATAACACTCAACTGCACCCTGATAATCACCTTGATGAAAGGCTCTATGCGCGTTTTCATGTGCTTCTTGCATTGTACGTATTACATGTGCTGTTTTCATTATAACATCTTGAAGAAATAAGGCTTAAAACTATTACGCTCACACATAGAGTTCCGATTGAAAAACAAACAAGTAACAACAGTCAAAAGATGAAAAAATTTTGTAAAAGTTTTAATCAATGATTGTAACCAAAATTTTTGGCAATTATAGAGGCTCAATCACGTCAAACGCATGAACGCTTTTTTTCCATGTGACTTCAGGAAATAACTTGACGTTACAAGAAGAGTTTATAGTGTTAAGAGCTGTTGCAAGTATTTTAT
>WQSY01000114.1 GCA_009787585.1 Candidatus Bathycorpusculum sp.
TATGGAGTATTTTTGCCTATTCATAATGCAAACTCTCTGATGTCATACTACACAGCATCAGATATTTAAACTCAAGTGTTTTAGCTGAGTCACTGTACTACAGTCTTTTAAACGTTGATGACAGTTATGGATTAACGTCTATCAGATTTTTTTTATTTTATTTTTAGAAAAAATTTGAAAACATTATCAAATTGAGTTTTGGTGCGGAGGGTGGGATTTGAACCCACGAACCTCTGCAGGATAGGAGCCTCAGTCCTACGCCTTTGGCCATGCTGGGCGACCTCCGCTTAGAGCATTGTGTTTTTATTTTTGATTGTGTTGTGATATAAATTAGTTGTTACATTTAAAGGCTTTACTTTGGAGTTGCGTTTCTGTTAGATTTGTTTATTACTTTGAAGGCGGGTTTGTTTTTAGGCAGCAGCTTTGTTCGTACCTGTAATTGGTTATAGAGTTGTAGTTGGTTGAAATGGCAAAAATATATGACAATGTGCTTGAAACAATTGGTAATACTCCACTTGTGAGGATAAGCAGGTTAACTGAAGGTTTAAACGTAACTGTTGTTGGGAAATTAGAGGCTAGAAATCCTAGTGGTAGTGTTAAAGATCGTGTTTGTAAAGCTATGATAGATGAGGCTGAAAAGCAGGGTCTAATTAAAGCGGGTGCAACTATAATTGAGCCGACTAGTGGGAATACAGGTATTGGTTTAGCTATGGTTGCTGCGGTGAGGGGTTATAGGCTTATTTTGACTATGCCAGAGACTATGAGTGTAGAGCGTCGGAAACTTTTTAGAGCTTATGGAGCAGAGCTTGTTTTAACGCCAGGCTTTGAGGGTATGGAGGGGGCTATTAAGAGAGCAGAAGAACTTTTTGCAAACACTCCAGGTGCGTTTATGCCTCAACAGTTCAAAAACGTGGTTAACTCAAAAGTTCACAGAGAGACCACAGGGGCTGAAATTTGGACGGATACAGAGGGTAAAGTAGACATTGTCGTTGCGGGTGTTGGAACGGGGGGAACTATAACAGGTATTGCTCAATTTATAAAAGTTCTTAAAACAGATTTTAAAGCTATTGCAGTAGAACCGGCAGCTTCGCCAGTTTTAAGCGGGGGTAAAAAAGGGGCTCATAAAATTCAAGGTATTGGCGCAGGTTTTATACCTGATGTGCTAGATTTGGATTTTGTTGATGAGGTTTTCAAGGTTTCAGATGAGAATGCCTTTGAAACAACAAAGAGGGCAGCTCAGAGGGAAGGTTTATTGATAGGTATTTCTGCAGGGGCCGCATTGTTTGCAGCAATAGAGATTGCAAAACGTGCTGAGAATAAAGGAAAGCTCATTGTAGTTATTTTACCAGACACCGGTGAGAGGTATCTTAGCACATCAGCATTATTTACGGAGTAAAAAGCCTGCTGCTTTTTGTTTTTTACGCTTTTTTTATATTCACCTTTTTTAATATAAATTATAGAAAAGGAAGAAAGAAAATGGAACCCAAAGATAACCTATCGGCTATTAAGAATTGCGAAGAATGTAAGAAGAAAAACCATGACGAAACGGATTGTTGGAGTCCAGAAAAAATGATTACGACGCTTATGAAGAATCATTATCAAAGTGAGACACAATGGGTTGAAGAGGGTTTGCCTAACCTTGTGGACAAAATTTTAGTAAACTATAATGCTTTTGGTGGTATGGACCACCTTGAGGGAAAAGATTTACCTTCTAAAAAGATCGTTATTGAAGTTTTAGAGGATTTGTTTACAGTTTTGTTTCCAGGCTATCTCGGGGAGACAGATATTATTAGCAAAGCTAATATAAAATATCAATTAGGGGCTAAATTAAACACCATTTACACCCGTTTAACTATCGAAGTGGAAAAAAGTCTCAAGTACATCTGTAGAAAAATTAGTGAGTGCCCTCAAGACATTTGTCAGAAGCGGGCGCATGTTGTTGTAGAAGAGCTTTTAGAAACGTTACCGGAAATCCGTTCGACACTTAGCAGTGACATAGAAGCAGCAAATAATGGAGACCCAGCAGCGGTAAGCACAGAAGAGGTTATTTTGAGCTACCCCTGTGTAATGACAATAGCTACTTATCGTATAGCGCACGAACTGTACATACGCTGTGTACCTCTGATTCCAAGAATCATGAGTGAGTATATGCATTCACTAACAGGGATCGATATCCACCCGGGAGCGCGGATTGGCAAAAGCTTCTTCATCGACCACGGGACAGGAGTAGTTATTGGTGAAACAGCTGAAATTGGTGAGAATGTAAAGCTCTATCAGGGTGTAACTTTGGGTGCACTAAGTTTTCCTAAAGACGAAAAAGGTAACGTCATTAAAGGACGAAAGCGCCACCCAACTATTGGCAATAACGTGGTAATTTACAGCGGCGCAACTTTACTGGGAGGAGACACAGTTATAGGAGATAATGTAGTAATTGGAGGAAACACGTGGATAACTACATCAGTTGAAGCAGACACCCGAATTACAAGAGGCTCGGAAGAAACCACTTACAGAAAAGAAAAAAACAAATAACAACATTAAAAGAAAAATGTTTATGAAACATAACAAACTAAAATTTTCTTTTAAAGTAATAACACTACATATAAGTCAGTTAATTTGATAAGGACAACTGTAGAGATGCTGGTGGAGACACCTATCAACTCGCTTTTTCAATTTAGCTAATACCAACTGTTGAACCGGCTACATCATAACGATGCAGACATTAGAAATTTTCCATGCCTTCTGCCATTTCCAACAGTTTACATTTTGACATTATTTTTGTTACAATAATAATTCAGGCTGCACAAAACCCTGACAAAATTCGCCAAAACCACGATACAACATGTAAAAATAAACATTCGCTACAACAGTGTATACAGTGCCGTTTTAGACTTTTGCACACTTCCTATATAATCGGTTATACCAAACCTGTGTTTTCATTTTTAATTTGAGATAAGACTTACTGACAGCCTGAATTCTCGTCAAAATTGTAATATACGAGGCAGAAAAATATTTACCACAATTTAACACAAAATATTTATCATACTTCATAACGCTTAATTTTTACCCATACAGCCTCATTTTCTGCAAAATAACTGTATCACAAATTTTCACCCGTGACGTATATAACAATTATCGTATACAGTAAAGACACTGATTACAAAAAGCAACTAACACGCGTGTCTACACTTCAATTGAAGCAATATCTGTTAAAATAAGTTAAAAACAATGCATATAAGTGTATGGTACAAAAACACGTAGAATTCAGGTGACAGATAGACATTTATTATGGCTACTTTAGAGACATATCTTCTTATGTATGAAACTTTTACATCGGTTCAACTATGTTCAAACTTATAATTTTCTGCCGTTTTCTACCAATTGAGTTTTCCAAACACATTTTTGGTTAGTCAGGCTTATATTTATAAAAGTTTAGGTTAAGAGTATTTGTTAAAGCATTTGAGATATGTCACACAGTACACTGTGTGGCAATTTCACGTAATAGATTAAATTAGTATCATATATGGAGGTAAAGAGAACGCAAACTAAAATCGACACTATACTAGTACTTGACTTTGGAGGTCAATACTGTCATTTAATTGGTGGAAGAATTAGAGAACAAGAGATCTATTCTGAAATTGTTCCTCACGACATTTCACCTAAAGACATTGAACTTTTGAAAGAGAAATTTAATGTTAAAGGAGTAATTTTGTCGGGCGGATCTGGAAGTACTTATGAGCAAGACATTTCAAAATTGGATCCTAAAATATTGGAAAGTGGAGTACCAGTTTTAAGTTTATGTTGCGCACATCAAATTTTGACACAGCCAAATGATGGAAAAGTGAAAAGAGTAAATTGTAAGGAATACGGTATAACTTGTGTCACCGTTAACGCACAGGTAGGAGTACTTAAAGGGTTAAAGAATAAAGAGAAAGTTTGGATGAACAAAAGTGACGGCATTTGTGATTTACCAAATAGTTTTGAACCATTAGCCCACACAGACGATGGCCTTATTGCAGCGTTTATGCATAAAAATAAACCTGTTTACGGTCTTCAATGGCATCCCGAAGTTATTCACACTGAAAACGGTACACAAGTGTTACAAAACTTTATGTTTAATGTATGCAAATGTCAAGCGAATTGGCGTATGGAAGTTTTAATTGAAAAAATGGTTCAAGAGATAAAAACTGAAGTAGGAGAGGGCAGAGCCATTATTGGTTTAAGCGGCGGAATTGATTCAAGCGTATCTACTGTTTTAGCTGCTAGGGCGTTAAATGAAAAGTTAACTGCAGTATATGTTGATCACGGGTTTATGCGTGAAGGAGAAACTCTAGCTATACGAGAGACTTTTAGCAAATTTAAAATTAATTTTATCGTTGTAGAGGCCCAAGAGAGGTTTATGAAAAAGTTAGAGGGCGTAACTGACCCTGAATGTAAACGTAAAACAATTGGGGAAGAATTCATCAGAGTTTTCGAAGAAGAAGCCATGAAATCAGGCGCTCAATATCTTATTCAGGGTACAATCTACCCGGATATTATTGAATCCGGCTTTAGCAAAAACAGCAAAAACATCAAAAGCCATCATAATGTGGGTGGATTACCGGAAAAGATCGGGTTTAAAAAAATTTTAGAACCACTCCGAGAACTATACAAAGATGAAGTACGTAAAGTTGCAAAAATGCTCGATTTACCTAAGGAAAGGGTCAATAGACAACCGTTTCCAGGACCAGGCTTAGCTGTAAGAATTATTGGCCTGTTAACTGAAGAAAAAGTTAGAATTGTTAAACGTTCAGACAAAATTGTTCGAGAAGAAATAGAAAAAACAGACTTAGCTGAGAAACTTTGGCAATACTTTACAATAGTTACTGACACTAAAGCTACAGGCGCCAAAGATGACACAAGAATCTACGGGTACGTAGTTGCAATTAGAGCCGTAGAGAGCAGGGAAGCCATGACCGCAAGCGTTGCTAAAATCTCATATGATACACTGGAAAAAATTTCCACCCGAATAACTAGCGAAATTCCAGAAGTCACACATGTTGTCTATGATATAACACATAAACCCCCAGCAACCATCGAATGGGAATAAACAAGAAATAAACTATCTGCCTCTTACGAGGCAGATATTCACTACTTTTAATACCATAGACAGTCTTGATTTTCATGCTAGTAACCTCAGAAGGTCTAACATCGTAACCTCAGACCACAAATAGCCGTCCAAAGCCGCAACTTTAACTGCGGAAACTCGACAAACAATACTTTAGCAGAATTACACTTAAACACACGAACCATATCAGAAATACACACTTTTGACAACGCAGACACAAAGACATACCATGATCACATCATTAACCTACCGTAACTTCGCCGTTTTTATCCCATATACTCTTTCCATATAAGCTCATAATGACGACATTTTAAGTTTTTAACCCTTTTTATAACCTATTTTCCTAACAAAAATGTAGT
>WQSY01000115.1 GCA_009787585.1 Candidatus Bathycorpusculum sp.
TCATATGAGCACTACAAATATTTAACTTTTATGTTGTTTTGATGGAAAAAACTCGTTATCTGCCCTTGTGGTGCCCAATTTTCCGGGAATTTAGGAAATTTTCATGCAGATTTTACCCATTCAATATCGTTGTAAATACATATTTTCTAAAATCCCGGAGCAATTATACATAGGTGGTAAAGATATTTGAAAAATGAGATAAATTTTAAGAAATTATCTTAAAAATACCTTTTTGATAAAACAAACCTATGTATAATCCCCACAATTACACATATATCGTTATTTTATTAAACAAACAAATTTAGCAGTATTTTTGAAATCCACCATACTTACAAAGAGTAACATAAACTTATGCATAACTCTTCCGGGATTTTAGGATGTTTTTGATACACACGTTAACACTACAACAAACAAGCTTGAATACGGTGGTGATATAAATGGAATGGATATAATTTTGAGTGATATTGATTAAGAAAGAGCGTTTTTCTCAGTGTTTTCGTGACCAAAACAGGTATTACGCGCAGCTTGAAGTAGTGTTTGTTGTAGTGTTAACCTGAAGCCTATAAAAACGCGCGAACTGAATACGTACAAATTCGCAATTAATAATAGACAGTATGCTAGATATTATTGTAATACCATAAACAGTGTATAGATTTACATCAGTTAAACGCACTGCGTTAAAGACAAAAATGCAGGTAAACAAATGTCTAAAGGAAGAAACAATATGCACCGTATATTGAAAATGTTAGGTATAATAATTTTAATTATCATTGGTTTTTTATTTTCAATGTCTTTTGGGGCTTCAACAATATTTTCAATTGATGATACCAAAATTCTAATAGAAACAATCACCGTATTTTTCGGATTTTTTGGAGTATGTGCGGCTCAGCTACTAGTTTTTAATGGTGGACGAATAGATAAATTGAAAGATAAAAAAGAAAAATATGAAAACAATAACCAAATAAAAAAAGAGCTAAACCACGCCACAAAAAGATCACACACTCTTAAACGGTATCTTATATTAACTTCAATTCTTTACATTCTTTCACTATTTTGCGCCATCTTTCTCTTCGGCATACAAAGCGTAAGCACGGAATACTTGACAAACTACAAAGAATACGGCGCAAACATAATAGCAGAAGACCCAACAATACTTGTACTGCTAATTCCATCAATATTTGCATTCATGTTTCTGTTTCTAGGACTAATATCAATGGTTAAACTAATCCACTCCACCATACAAGAACAATGCGACAGTTTCAAAGACGACATATAAAAGCACAAAACAAACAAAGAATTAACAGAGCACACCACCATTTCATCACAAATATTGCCATATTCATTATTTTTCCATAAATACGTCAAATATAACAACAACAATCACATTTGTTTTTATTATAACCTGAATTCCCGTAAGAATTAGCGTAGACACTAAAACATTCTTGTTGATTCTAAAGTTTTATTGGATTAAATATTTGTGTCGTAATATTTTTATGATTTTATTTTTTAGCAGTTTAATTTTTTGTTTACGCTAATTCTAGCGTAGACATGAGATGCGCTAAAAATTATGATTTAAAAAGTTTTTACGATACTAAATTAAAGTCTATATCAACTTGATATAAAAAAATAAGACTAACATCAATATTAATGCCACGCTAATTTAATGCGGAATTCAGATTATAAGAGTTCTAGATAGCTATTGTTTTTGTCTTTGTAGTGGTAAGTATGTGAAAATTGACAATGACATGCATACTTGTTCATTAAAAAGAGACGTAAAAACCAAGCAAAAACACAAAAAATCACAAATATATCTATCGTAAACACTCTCAAATTTCAGATATAAACAGGTCAACCCATTCCCAGCATTACAGTTCTTTTGTATTTTTCAAATTTTTAGACACCCAAAAAATGATGGCGAAGAATGTTAGTTTTGCGGTTTATTGGTTTGCGTAATTATCAAAGTAGCCTTTTATTAATATAATAGGTGTACCTTTATCGCCACTACCACTTATAAGGTCACATAAGCTTCCAATTAAATCGACTAGATGCCTTGGGGTTGTGCCTTCTGTTTCTTCTTTTCCTTTTAGGTTTTTTTGTTTATTTCGTATACGTTCAATTATAGCTTCTTTGGCGTCATCGCCTCGTTTGTCGGCAAATTCGTTGTCTGCAATATATTTTAGTTTAAGTTCGTTTGGCATACCAAAGAGACCCTCGGTAAAACCAGGAGATACCACAGGGTCTGCGAGTTCCCATATTTTGTCTACAGGATCTCGAAAAGCACCGTCTCCGTAGACAAGAACTTCGATTTTTATGCCTGTTTTTTCGTATACTGCTTTTTGAACTTTAGTTACAAATTCGTCGCATGAACGGGGAAAAAGTTTTACACGTTCTTCGTTTGCTTTATTAGAACCTAACAAGCCGTAAATTTCGTTATATCCGCTTTTGTTAACGCTTTTTTTGAGTATGTCGTCAAGTCCTAGGACTAAATTTGCGCCGCCTGCTATCAGGCGACGTTTAGTTTGAGCACGTGTATGTATGTCGGCTGCTATGACATTTTTTGTGTATTTTAGTATTTCACAGGGGTCATTAGCTAAAATAATTTTAGCGTTATTTCCAATGTTGCGGTAAAGCTCAAGATAATCCACTGCTGTAAATTTATGCCGGAGATCTTGGAAATGTTTACGAAATTCTTGTTCACTAAAAACATCGGTATAGGGATTAATACCCAAGTCATACATTTGTTCCGCGCTTATAATGTGATTACCCACTTCATCTGTTGGATAGCTAAGCTGGATATATAAAATGTCAACAGCAGATGCTATAGCTTTTAGCAAAATTGAAAAACGGTTACGACTTAAAATAGGAAAGACAACACCAACGGAACCAGAAGGGATTTTATTTTTGATATCAGCTGCAATTTGGTCAATTGATGCATAATTACCTTGAGCACGTGCAACAATTGCCTCTGTTACACCAATTATGTCACGGTCACAAATAGAAGACCCTGACTCTTTAGAGTACTCAAGTATAGCATTAACAACCACTTCAGGCAGGTCATCACCCTCATGTATAATGGGCGCGCGTATTCCTATAGCTTGTGTGCCAAAGGTTCTCATTGTTTATCCTTCTCACTATTTAGGGTAATATGAAATAAACCTATACATAAACCCTATAGATTTCACCTATAAATTTTAAAGTTATAAAAGCTAAAAGAGTTAAGAAAACAAGTAAAATTTCAGATGTCACCTCCGTTTTTAGCTACCAAAAGATAACCTTAGGAATTGTTACTGAATAAAGTAATCATTTATTGTATGATGTTCATAGATCATACGTTATATCAAATGTGTCCTGTGAACATTATTTAGTAACGATTCCTAGATAATTAGAGTCAAGTGTAATGCAGTCTAAAATTTGGTGCGTATACAGCTATTATTGAAAACTGTAGGGACAAACAGTTTACAACAAAAGGGATAGAATAAGAAAAAGTAACATACCTTCCAGCTGTTTTTAATAGGTAAAATTGTTGTTATAAAAGTGTAGAGTTAACTAACATGGAAAGTAAGAGTGCAAATAGATCACAGGTGACACTTCAAGCTCTTTTAAGTCAAACTGCAGTAAACTTTCCAGAAAAAACTGCCATAATTTATGATAACCAAAAATTTACTTATAAAGAGTTAGAAGAGTTTTCCAGCAGATTTGCATGTGCTCTTATTGATTTAGGTGTAAAAAAGGGGGATAGAGTTGCGCTTTTTTTGTTCAATAGCCCTCAGTTTGTGATTACCTATTTTGGAGCACTTAAAGCGGGTGCAGTGGTTACAACGATTAACCCTTTACATAGCGAAAGAGAAGTAGAGGAGCAAATATGTGATTCAGGAGCACAAATTATCGTTGTTACAGATACACTTTACCGAGTTGTTAACAAAATTTTACATAAAACTTTACTGCACAATGTTATTGTTACAAATGTAAATATTTACTCAAATATGGTGAACGTTAAAACAGATTTAAATGTGCAAAGTCTGTGGGAGTTAATAAAAAAAAATCCCAGTAATCCAATGTTAGTTTTACAACTTGATCCAGAAGTGGATTTGGCAGTGCTTCAATACACAGGAGGCACTACGGGTGTGCCAAAGGGCGTCATGTTAACACATGCTAATCTTGTTTCAAACGCACGCGCTTTTGCCTCATGGTTAAATGTCACCTCAAAAGATGTGTTTTTGTCTGTGTTACCACTTTTTCACGTTTATGGCATGACTGCCAGCATGAATACACCAATTAGTTCAGGCGCAGAAATGGTACTACTATCCAAATTTGACTCCGCCAAAAGTTTACAGGCTATAGCGCAGTATCAGGTGACAATTTTTTGTGGTTCGCCAACTATGTATGCAAGGATTCTTGAAAGTTTAGAGTTTAAAAAATGTAATTTATCATCTGTTAGGGCGTGTATTTCAGGGGCAGCTCCACTGCCCACTTATGTTCAAGAACAGTTCATACAAGCAAGAGTTTTTCTTGTTGAGGGGTATGGGTTAACAGAAGCGTCACCTATTACTCATTGCACACCTATAAGCACGTTATTTGATGATATCAAAATTGGTTCTATCGGGGTACCTTTACCGGGTACAGAGGCACGAATTGTGGATTTAGAAACCGGTAACAGGGTGCTTTTGACAGGTGAAAAAGGAGAATTAACGATTAGAGGGCCGCAAGTAATGCGGGGGTACTGGCAGCGGACAGAGGAAACATTGCAGGTTCTCAAAGATAACTGGCTACGAACAGGAGACATCGCATACGTAGATAAAGACGGGTATTTCTATATTGTAGACCGCAAAAAAGACTTAATTAAACACAATGACTACAGCATTTACCCAAGAGAACTTGAAAAAATTCTATACGCTCACCCAGACGTAAAGCTCTGCACTATAGTAGGCAAACCTGACCAATCAACAGGTGAAACTATCAAAGCCTTTATAGTATTAAAAGAAAACAGCAAAATAACAAATACAAAAAAAGAAGAAATATTAGAATTTGTGAACAGTAAAACAGCTACTTATAAAGCTATAAAAGAGATAGAATTCCTTCAGGATTTACCAATTAGCTCATCAGACAAAATTGTAAAACGAGCCTTAAACTATAACCAGTCAACAGACATGTAACATTTTGAACAAACTGAGATATCCAACATGTAATAATAGCAGTAATACACCCTAATTTTTCAAAGTAACTATCACAGGTGAAGAATATATTTGAAAAATGAGGCAAAAATTTGAAAAACAACTCAAAAATACCCGCTTAACAACCGTAACTCGTCGAGTGTAACCCATAGGTATTGGGTCGGAAAGTAGAGCACTTCTCGTTGTCTCTGGGTGACATAGGAGTTTTTCCTGATGTACTTCTCAATAGTCAACCCTATTTTTTATGTGCTCAAAATTGCCCCTTTAATAAAAA
>WQSY01000116.1 GCA_009787585.1 Candidatus Bathycorpusculum sp.
CATGCCGTAACAAGTTCTAATCCTGAAAAACTATGGAAATAAAACCTTGCTTCAAGCAATAGCTAAGAACACATAGGACAATGTAAATTTGACTTGCTATAATTAAAATCGGATTTTACCATCCGTCCGCGCAACTACACAATCTTACGAGACCGCACGAACATGTTACCGAGACGTTCACGCAGACGCAACGTTCACTTTTACCAAAAATTGAACATGATAGGAGAAATTAAGTATGTGTATACGTCTTATTTTTTGGTGAAATGTCATGTTCAGTAAAGTTGAAATGGAGTTTTTGAAGTCTCCTGAGAAGTTTGATGGTGTTTATCGCAGAGTGCTGCGTTACCGTATTAAAGTTAAAATCGTTCAAATGCGTGAACACGTGATGTTGCTCCAGGGTATTGGGCTTAACGTTACGGAAAACTGTAACGCCGTTACAAATTTCAGTAACGCCAATTTGAGCTTAAATCAAGCCTTAAATACGAAAACAGAGCTAAAAATGGCGGGTCCGATGGGATTTGAACCCATGATCTCCGGCTTCGAAGGCCGACACCTTAATCCGTGCTAGGCTACGAACCCTTTCCCACGCCTTTAGGCTAGACCCCATTCATTTTAGCGTTCCTAAATATGGGCTTTTCTATCAAAAAAGCTAGAACCCATTCATTTACTGATCTTAGTAATTGTTCTTTTCTCTGCACAAGTAGTGTCTACCAGTTGTGCGGTTATAGTTGTATTCTTGGTATCCTTCTGCTCCGTATCGGCTCATTTTTTCGCTATAGTCTGGTCGTGTTCTAAGATTTCTATTGGTTCCCATTCTTTGTCGTTGCCGTATAGTCGTGTAGATATAAGCGCGTATACTTGGACGTATTTATCAGAGTTTTCGCCTAATAGATTTGCGACTGCGTCACTATTGCCTTTTAGGTAGCGTTCGAGAACTGCTCGCCAATGTCTGTTACTGTAGAAGGTAATGATGTCTAGTTCGGGTATGCTTAAGCGTTTGGCGGCTCTTTTATAGCAAAAAGCGCTACTATTCATTTGCAGACCTCCTTGTTTGGGTGTTTGTAGTAAGGTTGGTGTCTATCTTTGCGCGATGGGGCACCAACTTTAGCTTTTTTGGGGTTTGTTTTAGAAGTTGTTTTATGCCGCCATGTTTTATGAAGCGACTGTTAGAGGCGTAATCATCTATACAAGTGCCTAAGGAATTGTTACTGAATAATGTAATCATTTATTGTAATGATGTTCATAGATCATACGTTATATCAAATGTGTTCTGTAGACATTATTTAGTAACGATTCCTAAGTGTTCATTTTGTGTTGGTTGCGTTACGTTTTTTGATGTTTGGCGGACTATAGCCCGCGCCGTGTCATACATTTCTTCTTGTTCACCACCATATAAGATTCTGTAACTATTTAAACCAGCAAAATTTCAAAATTTTTTGTAAAAAACGGAAATATTGCCCTTTAAATGGTTACACGAATATATTATAAGGAGAAAGATGTGTTTTGTGCGGTTGGCGATACAATCAAGACTAAAGAGTCAATATTAGTCCACAATAAAATATCAGCACGACAAAAGAGGAAAAAGCAGCAAACGTAAGAGTACTCTCATATGAATGGTTGTATTTTGAATATCTGCTTACTTAGTTTATTGATAATTGGTTAGGTTTCGAAGATTGGGAGATCGGTCACTAAGGCACCTGCTTTGTTTGCCCAGCAATCTTTACAGATTACACCGTATGCTGGCGTGTCGATCTTTATGTCGTCTACCATAAATTTCTCTTGGCATATCGCGCATAAAGTCTCGCTCTTAAGTGAATACTTTTTGATTGCTTTCTCAATTTCAGGGTTCTCACGCAAACAGATTTCTATCAATCTGCTCTTTGGCAGGTCTCTATCTGTTGATAGTTTACTGAGCACACTATCTAACTCTTTTGAAATTGATATTGCTATCTTTTGAACCATTTTTCTTTTCCCCATTTTGTCTTATGGTATTACCAGAGTAGTATTCATATATTTAAAATCGCTACTAAAAAACTACTTTGACCTTGTAAGCGCTTCATAACCAGATGAAGTTATTGGTGTTTTGTGTTTTAGAAAAATTAAGTTCTATGCCTGAGGTGTATTGGAATTAACTTGACTTCAAACTTGTTGTCTTCTATAGAGTTTCTTGGTGTTTGGGAACAGATTCATAATCCAAATTTTAATTAGGGTAAATTCACCCTAATTAAAAGTCAAGCGATGATAAAACGACTCAAACTGAAAACTCTCTAAGCTGATGCTTTAGCTATTGGTCAAATGCACATTCTATCAGATGACGGCAAGATTACAAAGTTAGGGCTAAAAAATAAGAGTACAAAAATGGCGTTAGAATAACTACAGGCATCAATGGCTGAATAATTGCATCTCGTTTATTGGGTGTAAGATAGCAAGTTTTGGATTAAGTTGGCAAGTGGATAGCCCATAAACTCTTTTTAGGTTACTTTTCATTATGCCGTATGGATTGATTGCGATTGTGTGGATTACTTTAAATAATTTTGTGTTATATGGTGTTATGTATTGTAATTGGAATGATGTTTCAATGGTAAAAAACGTTATAGAGTTAGGTGAAGAGGAAAACAGGGTGATTAATATTGTTAAGGCAAAGTATGGGTTTAAGGATAAGAGCCAAGCGTTAAGTGTTATTATCAAGCGTTATGGGGAATCGGAGCTCGAACCTCAGCTAAGACCAGAGTTTGTAGCAGAAATTGAGGAGACTCTAAAGAGCGGCAAGTTTGTTAAGGTTAAGGATTTTGAAGAAGAATATGGGCTAAAGTGACAGATGTTTGTATAGCCTTGAGATTGAGGAGCAGGTTTCTAAAGCTTTTCATAAACTTTTAAAAAAGGACAGAGTCCAGTTGGAGGCTATAAACAAGAAGATACAACAGATTTTATCTGATCCGTATCAATTTAAACCTTTAAAACATCCCTTAGAGGGTCTTCGTAGAACACACATCGGCTCTTTTGTACTCATATACAAAGTAAACGAAAAACCGCCAACAATTCAAATAATACAGTACACCCATCACGATAAAGCCTACTTATGACCGCTTCAGAAGAGACTAACCTTTTTTTCTCTACACCGTTTTGAGGTATCTTCTAATTACGTTCTAACTTGTTTTTTGCTGTTTTAGGCATCTGATCGTTTTGCTGATGTCAACAAAATGATCCCAACATTAAATCGGCTGTTTTTACATGCAAGCATAGTTTGGTCAATTACTTTCGAAAAAGTCATGGTGTATAACCAAAAACTTGTACAGTAGATAACTAAACACATTTGATTGTGTTCCAGCCACTTATGGAAGGCAATAGAGTCATCTGGAAATTTTCTCCAGACATAGTTTATAAGTTTCAATAAGAATATCTGTTAATGTATGGTACCAAAGTCCGTGCTGTCGAGCGGGGTACGGGGTCACCAGAGGCGGCAACGTCCGCGAACCAATCCAAGACACATGGCACCTAACTTCTTTCTCACTCAACCAAACATACGCTTTTAGTAAATGATTCGAATAATTAGCTGCTTACGAGCATCAAAAGGCAACGGTTTTAACACTGTTATCTCTTTGTTTTCAAGAAAATGTGCATCATATTTAGGTAACAATTAATTTATATAGCTTGTGTTAACTGGCTATAAGGTAACTATATAACGTATGTGTCTCCCAAATGTTGGATATGCACGGCATCGAGTGAAAGTGTTACTAATTTGGAAAGGAGGTTCTATGTGAAAGTCGGAGAGGAAAGTGAAAAACTGGAGTTCAAGCGTTCTACTGCAGAGCTTAATGAGGCATAATTTCAATAGTTGCAATGTTAAATAAGCATAGTTATGGCGAATTGTATTTTGGCGTTCGAAACGATGGAACTCCTATGGGTATGGATATTTCTGAAAAGACTCTTCGCGATGTTAGTCAGGCAATTACTAATCACATAGAACTACAGATATATCCTGAAATAAAGCAAGTTTTCATTGAAGAAAAAGCCTGCATCCACATAGAGTTTACAGGTGAAGAAACACCTTATTACGCCTTTGGACGAGCATATGTTCGCATTGCAGACGAGGACAGAGTCTTATCCCCTGCTGAATTGGAGAGTTATATTCTCAAAAGGAATATAGGTCGCAAAACGTGGGATAGTGATTTATCCGAAAAAACAATAGATGACATAGATGAGGATACTCTAAAGAAATACCTTGAGCGTGCAAATCGCGCTAAACGTATAGATTTTGTCTACACAACCAAAGAGGACACTCTTCGCAGGCTTAACTTGATTGAGGGAAACAAACTGAAAAACGCTGCTTATGTCTTATTTGGTAAGTTATCTATGCTTGAGGTGCAAATGGCAATTTTTGCTGGAACTGAACGGCTCACATTTAATGATATTAAAAAAGAAAGTGGCAATGTTATCGCTCTGGTTGAAGTTACAGAAAAATACATCCGCAACAATATCCATTGGCGAGTAGTGCTGGACGGTTCAGTACAACGTAAAGAGATCCCTGAGGTACCTATAGAGGCTATACGTGAGGCTTTGGTTAATTCATATTGTCATAGGCTTTATACTTCGTCACAAAATAATGAGGTTACAATTTACAGTGACCGTGTTGAGATATATAATCCAGGTACGTTTCCTGATGGGTTAACTCCGTAGGATTTCATTGAGGGTTATGAACGGTCTGTTAAGCGTAATCCGCTTTTGGCGCAGTTAATGTATTACTCAAGAGATGTTGAGAGTTTTGGTACAGGTTTAAAGCGCATTACTGTTGCTTGTAAAAATGTGGGTATAACTGTGAAGTTTGAGTTGTTGAAAAAAGGGTTTGCTGTTGTGTTCTATCGTCCCAGCGAGCAAGTTGTTACGACAAAAATAAGGCCTAATGTCGTAAGAAATGTCGTAAGAAACGAAATGGAGGAGGCTGTTCTTTCAACGATAGCTAAGAATCCTGCGGTAACTGCAGCACAAATAGCCGTGATTCTTTCTAAGTCTAACAGGACGATACAGCGGTATCTAAATAGTCTGCAAAAAAAGAAGGTTATCCGACGTGTTGGCTCAACAAAGAGAGGTTATTGGGAAATAACAAATAACAATAAGGATAGAGTTATTGAAGTATAGCGTTATTTGTTTTGGTGTTAACTCTTATTTTTGAACATTTTACACTTGGCTCTGTTTTTGTTACTCAAAAAAGTTTTCTTGCTTTTTAAATTCACAGAACATCGCTTTAGAATTTTAGAGGCTATACAGGAGATAGCATAGAATACCGTGAAAATAGGTAAATAGGGGTCAGTGTGCTTGGTTAGTATCTTACGAGTGAAATTCTTTGTAAATCGCACAGAAAATTAAATCAAGCTATTACTCCTGCCAGTGTAGGAATTACAACAAGCTCCCTAAGCTT
>WQSY01000117.1 GCA_009787585.1 Candidatus Bathycorpusculum sp.
TGTTGTCATTTGAACCCACAGATTCAAATGCTATAGTGAATGTTTTATGTTTTTCTAATTTCAAAAAACTAGTTTTGGTTCCGGTTCAGCCGGGTTAGGTGATATCTCTTCCACCACGGTATAAAAAGCAGGTGTGTCGACAAGGCGAAAAAATGTCCTGTTCATTATGGACAACTGACTCTTCCATCGCTATACAAAAAACATGCACGTCCGTTGTTATCTACGTATTGGACATCATAGTTGGTTGAGGTTGGATTGTATACAATAGTGACAGGTTTTGGATATAACGAATCAAACGGATAAACTGAGTTTCCACTTTGCCCATCAACAATAACGCTCTGGCCGTTTATAACTAAAAATTGTTGTTCTGCTGCTTCGTAAATGTAAGTTACTCCTCTGGCGTCAATGTAACAGTTCAAGTAATACTCCTGAGAAGTGCTATAGAAAGTTGCATTATCGTCTGGATATGTGTTGTCTGATAGATATGATATGCAACGCAATGCGCTGTCCTCGTTGGGAAAAAGAATTCCTGTTGGGGCATCAGGATTAAAACTTCCTAAAGCATCGCTATAGAGATAATATTTTTGACTTTCTGCTATTGCGGTATGCCCATTTTGATATATCGTGTTTTGAATTTGTAGCGTTGAGTAAACAATCATTAGGGCACTACACGTAAGTATGCATAGTAGTAGAATCGTTGGGATTATATGTCG
The DNA here is from genome assembly GCA_009787585.1 of Candidatus Bathycorpusculum sp. Lineage (GTDB taxonomy): Archaea > Thermoproteota > Bathyarchaeia > Bathyarchaeales > Bathycorpusculaceae > Bathycorpusculum > Bathycorpusculum acidaminoxidans. The sequence goes on from WQSY01000117.1 coordinate 714, forward strand.
ATGTTTTTTAGAAGAGTTACTCTTGAGATTTATATTTTGTATTCTTTGAGTTATTTTGGGGTGCGATGCAAGCAGTATTCTTGGTTTATGGACAAGAGGCGAAATAAGAAACAGATTTGACGAAATCATATTAACAAGGCTGGGTTTGGGAAATTGTTCTACGACTGACGCGATTTTTGTGAGAACCTCTGATAGCATATTAGGTTTATCCAGTAAGGCGGCGGCTTTTGTATCTGTATGTAGTTCTCTCTCTTTCTGTGCATATGATGTTGTGAGGTAGGTAAGGGGGTTAAAAAATGACAGAATACTTAATGTGTTTATGGTGATTTTGAAGAGGTAGTCTTTTTCTTTGATGTGTATCATTTCATGTGCAATAACTGCGGCTATTTCATCAATATTTAGCATATTTAGAAGTCCCAAAGAAAAAACAATAGTAGCGCTACGTCCATGGCCAACGGTAAACGCGTTGGGTATTAGATCATCTACTAAACCAATTTTAGGTTCTTTAAGAGACAGTTTATGTGCGGTTGCCTTGACTTTTTGCTGAACATCTGCATACTCATCTGGAGCTAACAAGACAATGTGAAACCGTTTATGGGCAATTCTGCTACCAAAACATAGCATTAAAACCAAAAAACCAACCGACACAATAGCGCCACTAAGACAAATCAAGCCTGTGACTGACAAAACACTTGGTGAGGCGGCAATGATTTCATACCCAGAAACTTTACTTGAAACTGTTTGAACTATCTTCACCATTATCTGAGGTCTAAATAAAAGCAGTACGCAAGCTGGAAGGGATAGTGGTATTAGCCACATTAAACTTTGAACATATCGAGAGATAGAGGGGTAAATTTTTAGGTAAATTTTAATGAAGAGAAAAGATATGACAAGAGAAGCTATTGAGTAGAAAAAGGCTGGTTGGCTGATTTGGAATACAAAATCAGTTAGGTTCACCATGTTTGGTCATTTCTTTTTTTGTTTTTCTTTTAGGTTTTTTTCTACTCTTTCTTTTAGGGCTTCTAATTCTTGGTCATTGAGTACGTTTTTTTCTATGAGGCAGGTGGTTACTAGGTCGCCAAAATTGTTTAAGAGGCTGCCTAATATTTGGTGGATGGCTGTTTCTTTAAAGTTTTTCTCTTCTAGTTTTGGCCAATATACGTAGTAGAGGTAGGCGCCGTTTTTGCTGTTTTCAATTTTTCTGTCAAGTATGCCTTTTGTGTAGAGTCTGTCCATGGTGTTCATAATTGTGGTGTAGGCGTTTGTTTTTTTCTTTTTTTGTGCTTCGAATACTTCTCGTACGGTGATTGGATGTTTTTTTGAGTTCCATATTGTTTGAAGTATGCTTGCTTCTAGGGGGCCTAGAAAGGCTTCAAGTTGTTTTCCCTCGGCGTTGTATTGTATAAATGACGCTTTCTTTTCTTCCGGCAATTATTTTCTCTCAAATACTATACCGTATGGTAGGTATTTAATGTTTCTCAAAACCTAAAAAACTGACAAACAATCAATTTTCTCAAGAACAAACTGATTTACACTCGCAATGCAAACGAAAAAATATGTATTCAATGAAATTTAAAAGAAACACTATGGTGCATGGATATGTCGTTAATGTTTTTGTTAATTTCGTATAATGCAAAATTTGTGGCAAATTGTATACAAGTTATGTACAAATTGTGCAAACAAATTTAAACCAACCCAAATTTATCAAACGTGATGAAATTACTATGAAGACAAAAAGAACAACAGTTTTAATAACAGTTTTAGCCGCACTATGCATTGTAGCAGCCATAGGCTTTGCAAGCGCACAAACCATATCCATTTCCAAACCACCTAGTGTCACGTTTACCCCTATGGGTAACGGTTATTGCCTTAACCTCACAAACGTCCTTGTCCCTGACGGAAAATGTGCTGAGATTATCTGCCCAACCGTTGGAGATGGTGGAATGATACAACGTACTCTATCTAATTCTTCTACAACCGGTTCGTGTTATGCATATGGGTCAGGTAACGCCTACATATACGTTAAACCCACTGGCAGCACTAATTGGGTTCAGGTATCCGCATCAACATTAACTAGCAGTTATACAAACATTCAATTCACATCTGCTTTTGGCTTCGACGGTATTGCAATTGCTATCCTAGACCCCGCGCACGCATACATAGACTACCTTGGATAGACTGGCATTGTTACATCATAAACACACAACAAACCCAAAAACACTCCACCTTTTTTTATATCCCCATCAAACAAAAAATCAAACGCCCAAAGTTTAGGTCATGTCGTAAAATAGTTTATTAAGTGTGTGGTACATATTGAACGTCTGCGCAAGCAAATAACATGGTAGAAATTAGTGTAAAATGCATTCATCCCGCCATAGGTCGAAACGTGTTCTGTGAGTGTGAAATGGTGAAAAATTCAATGCAACCTTGTGGCTTGTTCGTTAAGTGGCAGGTTGAGACGAGCAAAAAATAGGGGAGTGACACACTATTTAACGTGAAAAACGCTACTTTTGGATGTGTATTTCTTTTTATAAAACGTAAATGTTTTATAATCACAAACATCACAAACATCACATGGGATATAAGACGTGTGCTATTTGTGGACGAAAAGTCAATGAGGGTGAAGGAACATACTATGGTGGACGCCTAATCCATAAAGCCTGTAAAGGTATCGCCAAAATTCAACGATACAAACTCAACGAGGCATAACATCATGGAAAATCACGAACATCACAAAAATCACAACACTACTAATCCCTTCTCACACCAACACCCCGCACAACCAATTCATTTTGCAGACAGAACCAAACAACTACAATACTTCAAACAAACAGCAAAAAACTCTGCAAAACTCAACCCACCCGCACCCCTAAACTATGCCATACTTGGCACATGGGGACAAGGCAAAACCTCACTAGTATACAAACTAAAAGAAATCGCCCTAAACGAACTACAAAACCAAATCCAATGCGCCTGTATTTACTTCCCCCTTATGCCACAATACTGCCAAAACTGGGACACCTTCACAGAAAACTTTCTAAAAAAAGTAAAAACAACAACCCAAGCCACCCAAAACATACTACCAAAAATCAAAAAAGAAATAGCCAAATGGGAAATAAACCTAAACATAGGCATAATAACTGCACAAAGAAAAACAGGCGAAAAACAACCCCAAACTCTTAACTTAACAGATGCTCTACAACAATTATGGGAACAGCACCTCAAACCCTTGGGCGTCCAAATAGCCTTTGTTATGCTCGATGATTTGCACTATTTTCCCCTAAAAGCTGAAGACTCTGCTTATCTTAACCTGCGAACAACCTTCCAAGAACTAGTTAACCGAGGATGTAATTATTCTTTGGTTGTAACGGCTCATTCTTTGCTGTTTTCTGAAATAGCTGAATTGGCTGAACCCATTGCTAGATTTTTTACACCCTTTGAGCTTAAACCGTTTACCTTCACAGAGGTGAAGGAGGCAATTGATGTTAGGCTAAAAACGGTCAAAAACCCTACGATAATTGATGATGCGGTAATTCAATTAATCACAGAAAAAACTATTGGTCATCCTTATCTGGTAATGTTTTCCATGTCCGAGCTGTTGATGCATGCTGAGGAAAAAGAATATGTTGGGTTAAAGGATTTTCAGGCTGCTTGGCCTGATATTGAGGCTTCTTTTGGTAGGATGATTTTTGCGCAAAAATTTCAGACAGCAACTGATAAAGAAAGAACGCTCATGATTGCAATAGCTAAAACACAAAAAGAATATGTTTCGCCAACAGAGTTCAAAGTGTTTGGTAAAGGTGTGGCTGAACTCTTCTCAAGACTAGAAAATAAGGAACTTTTGTTAAAACGTGAACGAGGAAAATATGGTCTATTTCACCCCATGTTCGCCGAATTTTTAAGACATCAACAATAAACAAAAACTCGTAATTTTTACGTTTCACCAGTTTACCTCAAAAAAGAAAACATTTCGCTAACAATATAATAGTAATTTCAAGAAATAAAACTTGTTCTAACTATTACTCTGTAACAACTAAAGCTTTACACTATTGAATGCGAGTAGTATGGCAAATTTGAAGTACCACATACCCATATAAGTAAACATTTTAGATGTTACACGGTACTATCATCAAAAGATCACCTACAAAGAGTCCATGTTTAGTTTATCATGCAAATGGTTTCAATAAAAAACAGGTAACCATAGACTTAAAAAAGAAAATGGGGTTACGCGAAAGTTCGGTCAATGGCGAAATCGATAGGTGAATGGGTGTAAGTTCAACTTTTTGCTGTGAAAAGTTTATTATGTATAGTTGAGTTATTCCTCTTCTTAGTGTTTAAAGATGAATCCTCAAAGTTTAGTCCCAGACTTTGAGGAACCGCATCATATCGGAGTAGATGAATCCCGGCGACCGCTCCACACTGTGAGTACAGAGTCTATACTCAAAGTTTGACTTTAAAACCCTCTAAAACTTAGCCTATAGTAATAACAATATTGTGTATATCTGCAAGTTGACCAAGCACACTGCTCTTGTGTTAACATGTTGATTTAGTCTCGCTGAAACTGAAATAGGCAAAATGTAACTATTCAGTTAATGCTGTCAACCTAACAATCGCTGTCGCACTAAACGATTATAAA
>WQSY01000118.1 GCA_009787585.1 Candidatus Bathycorpusculum sp.
GTGTAGTTTAGTATATGTTTTTCCTAAAAGTTTTTTTAATCGTTTTGCGGCTAATAAAACCTCTGATTTGCAGTCAAAAACTTAATATGGACTAAGGTCTATTACAGGGAAAAATTTAGAGATTTTGGGACTTGTTAAAGGCAATGTTGCACAAACTAAAAGCATAAAAAAAGATCTTAAAGCAGTTAGAAAAAACTTTGTCGGCGGAGAAATTGAAGATTACACAGACCTGTTAAAAGAATCGTATGATATTGCAACAGAACGTATGGAGCAAGCAGCCAAAGATCTAAGTGCAGACGCTATAATAGCTGTTCGCTATTCAACCTCCAGCATTATGGACTCCGTTAGCGAAGTAATGGCCTATGGTACAGCAGTAAAATTCGTATAACAAACACACGCATGCGTTTACCATCTGATTTTTTTATTTTATTCCAATTAAAAGTTCAGTTTTCCTTCTGATTTCTTGGCGATAGATCATTTATCATGACTTCTCACCAAAATTGTAGTATACGGGGCTGAAAATTATTTGACCTATTTTATCTTAGGTTATTTGTTATACTCTGTAATGTTTGATTTTTATTCGCTAATTCTTTTTTTTCATGTGTCAACTGTATCGTAATTTTTCATTCACAATGTATGCTACAATTATGCTATGCAATGGAAATTTGAGTTTCAAAAAATAATACACGCCACATCAAATATTATAATCGACACATTATTAACAAAAACAAGTTAAACCTAGTACATGTAAGTGTATAGTGCAAAAACCTGCAGAATTTAGGTTAGAAAACTATGGCCTGAGGTCTGGATAGGATAGCAGTTAAGTAGTTTGAGTGGTAAAGTCGTGAATATTAATATAATGTGAAAAGGGGAAATAATTTTGGTAAAAGACTCTGTCTTTTTCGGGAAAGATACACTTGAAATCTAACCGTGGTTATTTGGCGAGTTTTTGAGTGGTGTTTTGGAGCAAAACTTTATTATGGTATGTTAATTTTTACATTGGGTGAGAAAACGTTACACTCTGTGTGGTGATGTGTTATGGTTGTGTTGGCGGATTTAGGTTTCAGTGAAGGCATGATTTATGAGGTTATAGTTTGCACTTATAATAAAGATGGTTCTTCAAATGCGGCGCCTATGGGTGTAGTTATGCGTGGTTCTGAGTATATAGTTTTAACAATTTATAACTCATCCTCTACTTTGAGAAATATGCAGGTTTGCAGGTCTGCTACGTTAAATTTTACTGATAATTTGGATTTTTTTTTCCAAGCAGCTTTTAAAGACGCTGTTTTGCCTATGGATTGGTTTGAGAAATCTTGTATAGTTAATGCTCCACAGTTAAAACTAGCGGATGCTACTATTGCGTTGTCTCTTGAGGATTGTACAGTTTTTGATGTTCAAAAAACAAGAGTTACTGGTAAAATTCAGCATATAGCGGCTTTAAATGTTTATCCTAAGGGTTATTGTAGAGCAAAGGCGGCGGTTCTTGAAGCTATTATTCATGCAACACGTGTTAAAGCTTTAATTGGAAATGAGAAAGAGCAAAATTACTTGGTTAAACTTTTAGTTTTAATTCAAAATTGTTATGAAATAGTTAATCGTTGTGCGCCTAATTCTTGTTATGCAGAGTTAATGTCTGATTTACAGAAAAAAATCGATATGTGGAGTCATTTTAAACATGAAAGTTTACGTTAAAACTCCGGCAAGGCTACATTTTGGGTTAATAGACCTAACAGGCGATTTAGGTCGAATGTTTGGCGGTTTAGGTGTTGCCATAAATCAACCAAACGTTATAGTCTCTGCTCAAAAATCATCAAGTCTAACCGTTACCGGAAAAGAAACAGAGCTAGCTACAATAATTGCTAACCGTTTTTTTAACGCCTATTCAATTAAACCCAATGTACACATTCATGTTGAAAAAACAATCCCCGCCCACACAGGTCTTGGCTCAGGTACCCAATTGACGCTTGCAATTGCCACTGCCTTAGCAAAATTGACAAACATTAACGTTTCAACAGCTAACCTTGCTCTTGCTATGGGACGTGTACAACGAACAGGTGTAGGTACCGCTATTTTTCAAAACGGCGGCTTTATAGTTGACGGCGGCAAAAAACTCGATCAAAACGCCGGAATTCCCCCTGTAATTTATCAAAAACCCTTCCCAAAAGAATGGAGCTTTATCATTGCACAGCCAAATGTGCAAAAAGGGTTATCAAATTCTGCAGAAAAAACAGCATTTAACAATCTACCCCCTATGCAACCCACAGATGCTGCTAACATTTGCCGTCTAACCCTGCTAAAACTGCTCCCCGCTCTTGAAGAAAAAGATCTTGAAAACTTTGGCCAAGCCCTAACAGCCATACAAATAACCATTGGCAACTATTTCGCCTCTGTTCAAGGCGGCACTTACTCAAACACGGCCGTTGCAAATATTTTAGACTTTTTCAAACACCTTGGAATACACGGATACGGACAGAGTTCTTGGGGCCCAACAATTTACGGCGTAGTAGAGCAAAAAGAAGCCAAACCCCTTCTTAAAAAAATCCAAACCCACCTTACCAAAGGTGTGGGTGGCGAGGCTTTTGTGACAAAAGCAAACAACAAAGGCGCAATAATCAAAAAAATGGTTCCTTAGGTGATAAAATTGAAAGTACTCCTAGTTACAGGTAAACTCGCAGAAAACACTGTAAAAACCTATGCAAATCAATTAGTAAATGTGAACACCAAAATTGCTGTTTTAAATGTTCCCGTAGCCGCTTTTCTAAACTCTGAAACTATTCTATCCGAACTAAAAACTCATAACCTAACAGACATAGACATGATCCTAACCCCCGGTCTAAGTCGTGGAGACACCCAAATTATAGCTAACACCTTAGGCATACCCACATTTAAAGGCCCAAAATACGCAGCTGACCTACCCACAGTATTTGAAGTTATAAACCAGTTTCCTCTCTCAACAACCACACCCGCCTGCGATTTACTCTCTGACCTTTTAACAAAAAAAGCCCTAAACGAAATAGAACAAATAGAACAAAACCAACTTGAGCTTTTAAAACAACCGGGCAGTATGTTAATTAAAAATTTAGCCATAGGCAAATTTTTCCCCATGAGAGTTATGGCTGAAATCGTAGACGCCGCTCTAATGCCCGATGAGGACATTGCGTTTTTCGCCAAATCCTTTGCCTCCCAAGGCGCCCACATTATAGACGTAGGCATGCTTGCAGGCAAAAGCAGCCCAAAAAACGCTGCCCGCATTGTAAAAGCCGCTAAAGCAGCCGTTGACCTACCCGTAAGCATAGACACCCTAGATCCAGAGGAAATCAAAGCCGCCGTATCTGCCGGCGTAGACCTAATTCTAAGCATGGACGCCGGAAACATTGACCAACTCGCCCCTTTTGCAACAGACACCCCCGTTATAGTTATCCCAACTAATCAACAAGAGGGATATTTCCCAAAAAAAATCTCCGAACGCATAACCTTAATGGAAGAAACAATCGCTAAAGCAAAAAAACTTGGCTTTCACAAAATCATAGCTGACCTAATTTTAGAACCCACAGACGTATTAGACTCCTTTATAGCCTTCAAAGAATTCAACACCAAACACCCCGACATACCCCTATTTGTAGGGGTCGCTAACGTTACAGAACTCTTTGACGCAGACTCCATTGGCATAAACGCTCTACTCGCACGCCTATCTGCAGAAGTAAATGCAAGCATAATGCTTGCCACAGAAAAAAGCCAAAAAGCTAAGGGAACAGTTAAAGAAGAAACAATAGCTGCTAAAATGATGTATCTCGCAAAAAAACGAGCCTCTGTACCTAAAGACTTAGGTATAAACCTACTAGTTCTAAAAGATAAACGCGCACATGAAGAACCATACAGCAACTGTTTAGAGCAAAATACAAATGTCATTTCTGCAACAGACGATGCTATCTATTTAGAGCTTGATAGTGTGGGAATGTTTAAAATTGTCATCGATAGAAAAAACAATTTTATTGTAGCCTCTTTGTTTACTGATACTTCAATGACTATGCCTGTTAATATCATTAAAGGCACTGTGGCAGAGCATATTTACACTAAAATTATACAACTAGGTTTAGTTACCTGCTTAGATCACGCTGCATACTTGGGAAGCGAACTTACAAAAGCTGAAATTGCCTTAAAAACAGGTAAAGGTTTTACTCAAGATAATTTGTTATTCTAAAAAAATAGTTTTAGAAAAAAATGAAATTTAATCATTTTTTGTTTTTTGATCTTCTTCTATCATGATTTTGTTTGTTTCTCTTATTAGCATTGTTTTTTTCAGAACATATAATAGAGGTAAACCAATGGCTGTTGCGAATATTATAAGAACTAAACGTTCCCATGGGTAAAGGAAAGCTACTATCATCCATCTGCCTGTGAGGGCTTCAACTGTCATGAATTTTGTAACGTGAACAAAAATGTTTTCATAAAGAATGTTGCCCATTAAATGTTGTATCATAGTTCCAATAAAAACTAGCGTGACAAAACCTACAGTTGCTTTTGAACGTATTTGGTTCATAAATTTGTTAGCGACTGTTTTTGTGTTGTTCTCACTGGCGTTATTTTGTTGTTTTGCGGTTCTAACCCATTTTCCCGCTTTCATCCCTAAGGGGGAAAGCAAAACTAGAAAAGCTATGATATGCATCCAAACGAAGGGTAACATTAGTGTTGTGTTGTCAATTGATAAGTCGACAAAGTTTAGTGTTAAGGGGTTAAAAACAAAGGCTGCTAATAAAACAGCGTTTAATATTACTGCTGGTAACCATTTTTTTCGTACTAGAAACCCTAAGGCTACTGTATTTACAAGTGCTGGAAGAAAGTCTAGCCCAAGAAATACTGGTGGTTTTGCAAACATGCCTACGGCTGTTCCTATGATTACACTTATGCCCCCTGTGTAAGGTCCAAGTATGATGCCGTAAATTGGTGCAAGAATGTCTGCTATGGAGAAATATCCTCCTTCTAGTCCAATTAATGGAAAAGTTGGGATCACTCGCATTGCGGCGTATATTGCGGAGAATACTATTATTATGGCAATTTGTTTGGGGGATATTCTATGTTTTAATTTCAAATTCACTTTTTAACTTCTCCACTGTAAATTTTTATGTTATCATGTAACTTTTTACATAACATCATCCTATAAAAAAATTTCCAAACAATGTCAATACCAAAAATCGCAAAAACAGCGTACTACGTTGTAAAGTCTAAAAGTTTATAGTATGATGGGGTATATGTGCTTTAGCTTTACCCTTGCATCCTCAGTAGTAAATTGCCAATCAACACCCCTC
>WQSY01000119.1 GCA_009787585.1 Candidatus Bathycorpusculum sp.
TAAAATTTAACAATTTTGAAGACATTTTGGACGTATTTCTAGATATACAGTATCTAATAATTTAAACTAAATTAAAACCCACAATACATAATAAGTCAAATATAACAATAATAACGATAACAACAATAAAGACAAAAGATAAAGAATCGTTACTAAATAATGTCTACAAAACACACTTGATATAACGTACAATCTACGAGTATCATTACAATAACTGATTACTTTATTCAGTAACAATTCCTAATGTCAACAATAACAACAAATAACCCACAAAAAAACCAACCAAACATAGACATCACAGAAAACAACAACAATACACACCATTTCACCAATGAAACAATAGCGAACAAAAACAGAATACTTAGCAATACCCACAAGACCACAGAACCACAATATACAAAATTTTTCCCAAAGAACCAACAAAAAATACACCCACACACTAAACACATTCATACAAAACCCAGAACCCAATGAAGAAAAACAACAGAAAAAACAAACACTCATAGAAACACTCAGACAATCCACATGAAACAAGTCAAGCATACTCTGCATCATTTCAAAAAAATACACAACACAAACCAGCAGCATCATCAATTAAAATTATTTTAGCTAATGACAAGATTTAGTTATGCAAACTATCAAAAATAAATGAAGACTATATCTGAAAAATACACAAAAATTCATACATAACCCATTCAAGCGCGCTCTTGAACATCTGTAACACTGCAATTAACATCAAGCACAAACTAAAAACTTTGACATCAACATATTAAAGACAGGCAACAAGCCTCTTTTAAGTTAAATGTTTACAACAGAGAACTCTAAAAAACAAGACTCTATTTTTGGTTCCACTGGTAAATGTTATGGTATTTTCCTGCGACTGAATAAATTGAGTCTTCAAAAACTATATCTAACTTTGGTCCATATTGATCTGTTTTGTTTTGTATTTGATCCCATATTTCCGAAGAGTTATTGTCAGCAGGCCATAAGCCCCATATTTTGTCGTTAGGTGTTCGCATGCCCCAGCCATAGTTTTTAGGCAAAACTAGCACTGCTTCCGCTTTAACACCACCATGAACTACCTTAGGGTTTTGGACCACATCGTTCCAAAAGCGTTCTAAAGCCAAAAAATGCTCCTCCTGCAAAATATTGGGATTTGTCAGATTTTCTGAATAATTAAAAATTAGCACATACTCTGCTCCAGTCTCATAGGATAGTTTCATCTGCTCAAATATTTCCTCTCCACCTGCAAGATATGGCGGGTGCGTATATTTCCAGGTGAGTATGGTGCCCCAGCTTTTACCCTGAAGATTAGCCGCTCCTCTAACTAAACCAATTTGTTGAACATCAGAATGATTCCATGCCAACTCTGCCAAAACAACATCATAACCCCCCTTATAATCCCACCAATACAAACCATAATCAGCAGTAAAAACCAAAACATCCTGCGTGTTTAACTGTTTTTTATTTATATCTTTAAAAAAGTCTTGATTCATATCTATAAAGACTTGGGCAGCATCATCATAGGTTTGTATAGGATTTTGTTTTAACATTTGCCCATAAGATAACAGAGGCCAGGGGTATTGGGTAAGGTTTTCTGTTGTGTAAAAATTGTTGCGCCGCAAGGATATTACGTATTCATTTACAGTTATTGTTCCATTAGGGTAATAATTAATACGCTCCGAAGAACGCGCTCTTAAAGTGCGTGTTGCCAAAGACGAGTCAGTATTATTTTGTTCGTTGAAAGTGTTTACAATGGTAATTTCACCATTATTCCCAAACATTGTTCTAGATGAAAAAGTGCTATTACCACGAGTGTTATTATCGCTATAAACAGTTATTGTTTCGTTAAACTTTGTAACTTGCGCTGTTGATACAGCCATGTCATTTATTTGCAGAATAGTTTTGTCCAAAGTAACTAGATCACCGTCGAGCAGACATCCTCCGGGTTCATCACGATAATATATACCTATAAAATGCTCTTGCCATCTTTCTTTTGCAGTATTAGCCCAAGTATTTGTTTCACTACCTACACTAATACCGTAATAGTAACCATTATCATCATAGTAATCAATTTTATCACTGCTATAAACAGCATAATTTAAACCAGAGGCAACAACATAATCCCCTATCTCCTCTAGAGCAGTAGTATTTCTTTGCAAATACCAGGATTGCAAAACAAAAAGATTTGTATAATCTTTAACTTTAAAAACAAGCTCTTTGGCCTCCTCAACAGAGTTTCCACAATAAGTAACCCCCACATAAAACGACTCAGAGTTAGCAGTATAACTAAAAACGGTATAACAAGTAATTATTAACCCGACTACTAAAACAAGTAATAATATAACTCCTATAAACATTGTTAACCGTTTCAAGGACGTACACTACATAAAGACTCTCAAAGACATTAATAGATTTTTCCCAATAACTATCATCGTAAATAAAAGTGAAGAGAAATGCCGTTTTACACGTTTATCCACACGTCAAACGGTCGAAAGTTTTTTTCCATGTTACTTTTCGTGAGGATACGATCATACTATTGATAAGTATGGTTTGTAATTTGAATATTTTACGTACACTGGCTTTAAATATTCTTTAATTAGCTGGTATGTAAAAAGAATCTGGTATGCGTAAAAACGTAACATTATTTGTTGGAATTTGCCAAAATTCATCGAGCAAAACCTAACGATATAACAGAAAATGTTTCCCAAAAACCTCCCAGTTAGTCCGTGTATCAAAAAAATTCATGTAATCGATGTGCAGTAAACTCTTTGAAATCGCAGGTTACCTATTTTTGCTCATTTTATCAATAAGCGGTGTAGGCAGGTATATTTCCGCAGGTTTATAACCTTCCACCATATTGTAGTATTAATGGTATTTGTAGGGCATCTATATGGGCATAAATGTTGAGTCTAAGTCAAAGTTTCACAATTCCCATAAAATTAGATTAGTTATTATAGTAACGATTTTGTTGGTTTCTTCTTTGTTAACTGTTTATATAGTCAGGATGAAGTCTAATGACACATTTATAGACGATACAATACATGTTAATAGTGAAGAAGAACTTGTAAATAGCATTAACAATGCCACAGAATCCATAGTTATCACATTTGACTGCGATGTTACACTTACCGAGACACTATGTATTTCTGCTAACAAGAATATTACGTTAATAAGTAATGGTAAAAACGCTTGTTTTAAACTAATTGAAACTCAGGCTGTGACAACCATCGTGGTTAATAATAAAGGGGTGTTAATACTTGAGAACATTATTGTTACTCATGATTATGGCTATAGAGGTATGGGCATAGATGTGCTATCAGGAGGTAAACTTGTAATGACGGGCGGCGAAATTTCTAACAATAATGGTGGTAATGGTGGTGTACGAGTACAGAAGGGAGGTTTTTTTGAGCTATCAGATGGAAAAATTTCAGATAATGGAGCTGTATCTGCTGGGGGTGGTGTATACAATGTAGGCATTTTCAAGATGTATGGTGGCGAAATTTCTAACAATTCAGCCATATGGGGTGGTGGAGTATGGAACAACGGCGCTTTTACTATGTCGGGTGGCAAAATTTCATATAACAACGCTGTATCAAATGGTGGCGTGTACAACAGCGGCACATTCAACAAATATGGAGGGGAAATTTTTGATAACACAGGAGACGACGTGTCAAAATAGATTCATACAAGGTTTATCAACAATAACGACTCGACTTAGACTTAAAAAATCCCGAAACTAATTTAGTCATACCGCATACAACACAAAGTTCTTTGCCTTCTCAGTCTTAAAGGTTTATCCAAAAAAAGAATAAATGATTAGCTAAAAGTCAAGTTAACTCAGTTGAAGAGTTAGAGCTATTGTCAAGGTCGTTCTTTACTTGTTTTTCTTTCTTTCTGAAAAAGAATAAAAACAGTAACAAAACTACCATGACAATAACTATAGCTGTCACAGCTAATGTAGCTAAAAGTTGTGTGTTATCTAAAGAAAACCATGCAGAGGGCAAAGTGCCATGATAGCCAAATGGGATATACTGTTCATTTACAGTCAAAGATTCACCATGATTTACACCGCCAATGATATACAAAACATCGTCAACAACAACAATACCTGGCGTCATACGAGAGGTAGGCACCCCTGTACCATTCACCCAAGTGTTACTAACAGGATCATAAACCTCAGTATAAGTAGACAATTCAGTAATGTTAATCTCAGTCATGTTATACTGAGAAAAAATATCTATATCAAGTGCAGCAAGATCAATATATTGAGCTGTTCTGTTAAGAGTTTGAGGGATATAGAGTTTTTGAGGAGCATAAATACCAGAGGTCACTACAACAGAACTACCAAAAAGTTTAGAGATTGTTTGCCACTCACTCCATTTATCAGCATTTGGATCATAAACTAAAGCTTTAGCATCCATAGCATCGTTTGGAGCCTTAAAAATACCAGTAACTATTAATTTTTTATCCATTACAAACGATGTTACAATTAAAGCCTCGTTAGGTAAACGGTTTTTTGCAGTCCATGAATCGGAAACATGATCATATAGATATACTTCACAACCATCAGAGGGGTTAATGGAAGATAGTATGACAAAAATTTTTCCATCCACAACATGTGCACCTATTGGAGCATTGCTGCTTGGGTAGGAAGTTTTAGTACTCCATTTGTTAGCAGCTATATCATAAACCTGAGTTAACTCTCGCCCTATGCAGTAAATTTTACCATCGTTTGCAACAGTACTAAAGCCCATGCTGGGTGTAGGCATAGGTTCTAAAATAGTCCATTTATTAGTTTTAGGATCATATCGTTCATTAAAATCAACTCGTGTAACAGAGACCATAGGTGATAATTGGTCACCTCCAATAGCATAAATTTTACCACCTACAGTAACAATACCAAAATTATGTCGTGGATAATTCATAGGCGCTTTGGTATTCCAAGAATTCTCAACAATATCCGTTGCTGAAACGGAACTGTTAAGTACGGCAGTAAATAATCCGCTACTTAGGATAAAGAGCAACATAATAGATATTAAGGCTTTTTTCATATTTACCACAATGCTCCATGGCTTTTTTCTTGCAAATAATATGCTTTTACTTCAAGAAAATACACTATTTTAAACAAACTATCACTGTTAAAACGGAAATTGAAGAAAACATTTTTTTTCCATGCATCCATAATTAACATACACGTTTTGTAGGAGTGCTTGGTTCGTTAGTTTTTTATGCCCCGTCTGCAGTTTTAAGTTTTTGTGAAGAAACCAAAAA
>WQSY01000120.1 GCA_009787585.1 Candidatus Bathycorpusculum sp.
AGAGATGAAAGAAAAATACTTAAAACCCAACAACAACAACACTATAATCACTGTAAAGATAACATAGACAAACAAAAGCTAGTCGATTACGGTACACAAGCAAAAAATTATAACCCATTTTTTCTTTCTTTTTTTACAGTCTATAATCTAATTTTAGAAAGCATTCCTTAGCACGTAAGCGGTTTTAAACATCTAAGTTTGATTTTCATAGGGTTTTCATTTATTTGGTTTGAGCACAAGGTAGGTTAGAAGTGAGAGAAAAAATAGTTAGGAAAAAAAGTTGCTTATCAAGTTAATGTAGTATGTTATCGAGGGGATAGTTACAAAGAATCTTAGGTACAGCGTTGTTATTAGTATTATTGCAGTTATGCTGATTAATATGTAGTCGCCTTTGTGTAGTTTTAGAAGGTATAGATTTGTACGTTTTTTTACTGCGCCCCAAGCTCGGGACTCCATAGCTTCTGCTAGTTCTAAGCTTCGTCGGATAGCACTTACGATAAGGGGAACAAGTATAGGGATATAGTTTCTAATGCGTTTAAGCAGGTTACCCTTCTCTAATTCTAGTCCGCGGGCTTTTTGTGCATCCATAATAGTTTGGGCTTCTTCTGCTAAAACAGGTACGAACCGTACAGCTGTTGTGAAGGCAAATGCGAACTCGTATGGCATACGAGATTGTTCAAGGGCTAATCCTAGATAATCGGGAGAGGTTGTAAGGAAAAAGACCGAAAAAGATTCGACCAGAACGACAAAGCGCATAGTCATGCTTAGAGCGATTTCGATGTCAGAAAATTGTATGGTCCAGTTATTGTAGAAGAATTTAGTTACTATATTTATGACAAAGATAAATGTTGCCAAGAAGGCTGCGCCGCGAAGAGATTTAACCCATTGTTTTTGTACTCCTGCTAGAAATACGAAGGGTAATTGCATTAAAAATAGTATGGCTAAGGGTAATATTTGGCTAAATAGAATGGCGCTGATAAATATGGCTATAACGTATATGAATTTGATTCTTGGATCTAAATTGTGTATAGGAGAGGAGACTTTGCGAAATTTTAAGCCGTCAAACACGCTCATTTATGTCAGTTGCTCCTGTTTTTTGGCGTTGGCTGCTAGTAAAATAGTTTCTGCTTCAGTTATGTCTATAATATCAGTGGGTAAGCCTAAGGGGTATAGTTTAGTGAAGATTTGGGCTATTTGTGGAAGAACAATGGAGGATTCTTCAAGTAATGTGGGGTTTGTTAGAATATTTTTAGCTATGCCATCGGCAATTATTTTGCCGTCGCGCATTAAAATTACACGTGGATTGCATTCAGCTACAAATTCTACGTCATGAGTAACCATAATTACGGTTTTCTTTTTAGCATGTAATTGTATAATGAATTGTCGTAGTTTTTCTTTTTGTTCATGGTCTTGTCCAATAGTTGGTTCATCAAGTACTAAGGCGTCTGGGTTCCAAGCTAAAACGGAGGCTAAGGCAACGCGTTTACGTTCGCCACCGCTGAGTAGAAAGGGAGAAGTTTTACGGTACTGTGTTAGTGAAAAAAAGTCTAATGCCCAAGTTACTTGTTCTTCAATTGTTTTTTTATCGTATTTAAAATTTTTTAGGGCAAAAGCAATTTCGTCTTCAACTGTTTCGCTAAAAAGTTGGTTGTCCGGGTTTTGAAATACAAAGCCAACGTTTTTTGCGAGTGTAGCAACACTTGTTTTAGTGGTTTCAATACCGTTTACATGGACTGTTCCAGAAGTGGGTTTTAGTAAACCGTTAAAATGTTTAATGAATGTGGTTTTTCCCGCGCCGTTTTGTCCCATGATTGCAATAAAGTCGCCGTCATTTATTGTTAAGGATACGCCTTTTAATGCTTCAATGTTGCTTGCATAGGAGTAGTGTACATTGTCTATTGTAATCATGTTTTTAACGCCTTTAACAGTTGGTCAGCAAGTTCATCTGAGGATAACGGTGTTTGTTGGTTAACATTGAAACCGGCGGTTTTTAGTTTTTTGTAGAGTAACGTGGCTTTAGGTATACCCACGCCTATGTGGCTAATTTCTTCGTTACAGAGAAGATTACGAGGGTTTCCTTCGAAGCATATTTTGCCTTTATCCATAACCACAAGGTGATTGGCATATTTGGCGGTTAAATCAAGTCTGTGCTCAACTAGTATAACTGTGATGCCTTGTTCTTGGTTAAGTTTATAGATTACCTCAAATATGCGTTCAGCGCTTAGAGGGTCAAGAAAAGATGTAGGTTCGTCTAACACGATAATTTCGGGTTGCATAGCCAATACAGCTGCTATAGCGACACGTTGTTGTTGACCTCCAGAAACTTCATGTGGTGAGCGTTCACGTAAATTGTAAATGTCCGCTAAATTGAGTGCCCAATCAACACGTTTTCGCATTTCTTCTCTATTCATGCCTAAATTTTCTAGGCCAAAGGCAACGTCTTTTTCTACACTTAATGCAAAAAGTTGATTTTCAGGGTTTTGAAAAACAAGACCTACATGTTTAGCCATATCAAAAGTTTGTTTACTTATTATGTCTTGTTCAGCTACGATAATTTGTCCGCTTAATTCTCCATGATAAAAATGAGGAATAAGTCCATTAAAGGTGCGGCATAGTGAGGTTTTTCCACAACCACTTGGGCCTGTAATAAGCACAAATTCGCCTTTTTCTACAGTGAGAGAAAGCCCATCAATAGATGGCTTAGATGCGCCGGGATAAGTATACACGAGATTGCTTATGTTAATTATTGCCATTACAGGAGCCTGCTAGTCAATAAGCGCAACATGGCTTCATTTAAGCGTAGCTACGCATTAATGGGTATTTTTTCTTTCAAAAGTTCAAGGCACTTATTTAATGCATTATCTAAAGTGCCCTTTGCATTAACGCCTGCAGCCATAGCGTGACCGCCTCCAACGCCTCCAAGTAATTCGCCCATAGGCATAGAGATGTCTTTTCCAAGATGTATACCTGTTTTTTCGTTAAAATCGCGGTTACAGCGAAGACTAACTTCGAGTTTGCCGGCTTTTTTTCCGGCAACTGCAGCCATATGGGCACCTAAATCGACAAGGGATTTAGCTGCAGAAGCCTCATATGCACTAACATGAGATAAGGCAAGTATCCATTCGCCAATTTTTACAATTTTTACACGTTTACAGGCCTTAAGTTTAGCAAGACGTTCTGAGTTATCAATGGGATTAGAGAAAGAGATTAGCATTTCTTGTGCGTCTACTCCAGCGTTTACAAGTTCGCCAGCGATTCGAAAAGTATCAGAGTCGCCTAGCGCGAAGTGTCTAGTGTCAAAGGCTATGCCTGCAAAAAGGGCTTTAGCTTCATTTAAACTAACCGGGATGCTAGCTTGTTGGTATAAAGTATAGATAATTTCGCATGTAGCCGCTGCTTGTTCATTTACTAAGTTGAAGGAACAGATTTGTTCTGTGTCTAAACTAGGTGTGTGATGGTCGATTATCATTAGAGGAGCATTTGAGGCTTTTAGGCGATCAACAACTTCGTCTAGTTGATCAAAAGTGTTCATGTCAATGAGAAAAATGACACTGGCCGATTCAATATTAGGTTTCAAACTTACTGTTATAGACAGGTTTTCTATCAACTGTTTAGTTGGTTTATTGATGCCTTGCGGTGCGCCGATTTCCACTACTAAATCAGGTAGAAACCGTTTAAGTAACCCCTGGAGAGCATAAGCTGCACATATAGCATCTGCGTCTGCACTTTTATGACATAACAACAGCACAAACGTGGCTTGCTGCTCTTTTAAAAAGTTTACAATTTGATTAATGTTACTCATACTAGTTTTCTCAGAAAATTTTCACTTGCCAAATGTGCCTGATCAACAGCCTCTTTTACTAAAGCATCGATATCAACACATGGGGCGTCTTTTTCATTTAAAACAAGGTTTATTTCGACACTTAAATCAACAGGTTTTGTACCCTGAGCTTCAACAGTAAGGTCTAAGTGGTCAATTGATTTAGAATTAACCTTGGCTTGTATGTATTTGCGAGCAGCAGCTTCAGCGGTTTCACATAAAGTTTCAACTTGCTCGGTAGTTAGCTCAGGTAAGCATAGCTCTACCAAAGTCATGTCACCTAAGAAAAATTACTGTTGGCCCGCAACAGGGTTTATTTCTTCTTGAAGTTTACTTTGGGTTTCTTTAACTTGACTACGTACGCGTTCTTCCTGTTTTGCAATAACTGTGCTACGGGTTGCAAGGAGATCTTTACGTTCATTTAAATCCGCAGAAATTATAGTTTTATCAGACTTTACTAACAATGAGCCAATAGATTTGTAAATTACAGCATCGTCAGCGGTTTTTGTCATTTCAACAAGAGTTTGCTCTACTTCACTTTTCTCCATTTCAACCTGCTGCTTCTGCGCAAGAATAGACTGCAAAGTCTGCTGTAACTGCTGAAGCCGTAACAATCGTTCTTGAATGTGAGGAGGTAATTTTGATAATTCATCGCTCAAGTTTAATCCTTCCGTGACAGCAATAAACAAGGCACAATAATAAGCATTTCCAACTCGTTTAAACTAACTCATTTAATCATAAACCTTGTTTTGACAAGACTGTAACATTAAACTAAGTATGACCTTAGCAAAAACAGCAACTGGGGTAACCTTAAAAACATCGCGTATTTATTTCACAGGATTTTTATCAAGGAGCATCATAAATGTGTGTATAACCATGTTTTCTGAATAAAATTGCACGAAATTTTAGAACCTAACAAAAATGAGTCGTCAAGACTCATTTTTGCCAAGATGTAAATACAGACAAAACGCAGGCCAGCATGGAAAAGACACCCCAACCAGAAAAACAAAATAAGCCCAGAATGGGCTTTAAATGGCAAAAGAACGGGGCAAACTGCCTCAAAAACCCTAGCCCCCCCTATTTTTAAAAACCGCTAGCATAACCTCATTTAAACACACCCAACTCTCACCAACATCAAACAAACAACATCTTACACATCTCAAACAACATAATAACATCCCTAAAAAAAGTTGTCACCACCCACAACAAACACATGAAAAATAAGTAAACTGTTAAGAGCGTTTAGGAACCGTCAATAAATAATTTGACCATAATGCAACGAGTTTTTTGGGTTTTTAACGATAGAAATGGTCAAAATATTTCCTAACAGATCCTAACACTACAACGAACACTACTTTAAATCGCATCCATCACGACATGACTTACCCATAAAAACATGACACAGAACAACTTTTTCTCAACAATACCCACCAAAAAAACAACTGCTCTACA
>WQSY01000121.1 GCA_009787585.1 Candidatus Bathycorpusculum sp.
TGTTGTCATTTGAACCCACAGATTCAAATGCTATAGTGAATGTTTTATGTTTTTCTAATTTCAAAAAACTAGTTTTGGTTCCGGTTCAGCCGGGTTAGGGTCATAAATAGCATGTCTTGTATGGATAGTTTGGTGTGTCTGCCTCGATGTTTGAGTTTGTTTGCGTAGGCGAGTTTTAATATTTCAACCATCTTCAAAGGTTCTTTTTTTACCCCAATTACCTGTTTAAACTCTTTTTCACTTAATTCTAAGGCCTTTTCATATCGCACTAAACTACTCAACATAGATTAACACTCTTTACCAAAACAAATACACCCAACTATTTATAAATACCGAGGAAATCTATTATATAAGCAAAACTCAAAACGCACTAATCGTTTTACCCACAAATGAGAATTTCTGAATCAAGTTATCGTTTATGCATGGCAACTCAATTATATAAATCGCATAAAACAAGCTTATAGAAATGCGATAAAAAATAGGGCGATTAAATTATTGTAAAGCAGGTTTTTCAGCAGTTTTTGTTTTTTCTCTTCTTGGAAGATAAAAAACTAGAAGAGCTACAACAAAACCAACAACTATAACTAGAACAATAACAACACGCCAAATATTATCATTCTCACCAGGAAAAACAATAGCAGACTCTGTAGGAGAATTAGTAGGACTATTAGGGCTACTTCCCGGACTCCCCGTGGGCTTAACAGAGGAACTAGGTGAAGAAGAAGCCCCACCTGTTTTCTCATCCCATATGTAGTAAATATCATAATTATTATATCCCTGCTTAAAAGGAGAAGTCCAAACAACACTACGATCTATACGCGAATTATATAACGTATCATGAATAGAAGCGCGCTCATAGAAAACCACGGCATGATTATTTGAAAACACTGCCTCATTACGCACATACACATATTCAAGCCCGCCAAGACTAGAAACACCAATACCGCCACCATTTTGAGCGGTACTATTAGAAATTTTACCACCCGACATAGTAAAGTTACCCCCGTAAACGTATATACCACCACCTGTTTGAGTAGCGATATTATTAAAAAGAGTCCCGTTAGTCATAGTAAAATTACCCAAGTTATTATATGCACCACCACCATAGACCGCGGTATTGTTAGAAACTTCACCATTAGACATAGTAACATTACCATTTGAGTATATACCTCCACCATATGTTGCGGTATTATTAGCAATTACGCCATTATCAGACATTTTAAAAACGCTACCCGAATTATATACGCCACCACCATGATCAATAGCTGAATTGTTAACAATAAGACCCCCAGTCAGAGTAAAAATGCCAGCACCAAAAGAACTACCAATATAAACGCCTCCACCGTTGTCAGCGTTATTGTTAGAAATTTCGCCATTAGACATAGTAAAGTTACCCGTATTAATTACACCGCCACCAATGTTTTTAAAAATCTTGCCCCCGGACATAGTAAAGTTGCCAAAATTGTACACACCACACAAAATATTATTATTAGAAATTTCGCCACCCAACAAGGTAAAGTTACCACGGTTAAACACACCACCGCCGCCCATATCAGCGTTAAACTTATTTGCAGTGTTATTAGAAATTTTACCTCCATACACAGTAAAATTACCAAAGTTAACCACACCACCCATAACAGATGTACCGTTAGAAACCACACCCCCCAACATAGTAAAAATACCATAGTTAACTACACCGCCGCCTTCAGCGTCAGTGTTATTAAAAATGCTACCCCTTACCAAAATAAGAGCACCACCCGCAGTAACATTTACTCCACTACCCTTAACACCACTTGGATGCGTTACAACAATACCCTCAAGCACCAAAATGCCGCCAGCATTAACAATAACTGTAGACCTTTCATTCGCACCAAACAAG
Source organism: Candidatus Bathycorpusculum sp. (assembly GCA_009787585.1). Classification (GTDB taxonomy): domain Archaea; phylum Thermoproteota; class Bathyarchaeia; order Bathyarchaeales; family Bathycorpusculaceae; genus Bathycorpusculum; species Bathycorpusculum acidaminoxidans. The sequence goes on from WQSY01000121.1 coordinate 1,880, forward strand.
TTAAACTCAACATCACCACTGCTCACCAAAGTAATATTTTTACCATTAGGAATAATGAGCGAATTTGTAAGAGTAATATCATGCCCAAACGTAATAACAACAGGCACGCCCGCTGACGCATTCGCAACTGCTGCTACAAGCTCAGCCTCAGTTCCAACAGAAACCGCAGCACCCACCATTAAAGGACACGAAAAAAAGGAAACCAAAAATAACAACATAGACATTAAAGAAACCAAAAACAAATGTCTACAATTCACAAATCGTAAACTAGACGAGTGCTTAACATTTACAGTCATACAAATGCCTTCCGCAACATTTACAAGTACATTATTTTTTTTAAAAAAAGAAGAGAGCCGTTTATATATATTATCCCAGAACAGCCCCACCCCCAACAGAAACACAACAAACCAACAACACAAACAAACCTCACACAAACATCAAAACAAACACCCCAACATCAGCCCTAAACACGTTCTTCCTCTATACAATACATCAAACAACAAGCTACAACAGCGTTTTTAGAAAAACTTTTTATCCAATCAAACAATAAAGAAAAAGGGGGTGAACCAATTGGATAAAAAGTGCCCAGTTTGCAAACAAACATTTATGACCTTTGACGCTAAAAAGAAATACTGCAGCGACGCCTGCACAAAAAAAGCTAACAAAGCAAAATAACAACGCTCTTTTAGTTTATAATAGAGTTACTATAACGTTTTTTTAAATTTTTATTTAAAAAATAAGTCAAAACCATAACAGATGACAACAAACAAACGTACCATAAAACATGCAAACCGTTATAACGTCAACACGTTCAAACAAATAGTTCTTTACAGGTTTATAAGAAAAAGAAAGTTAAAAGATGACTTGCGCAATTAGACGAAAGTCATCTAAACTGTTTAACTGTATTTGATCGTTTGAGATAGTATAAAGCGTGCTGCCAATGTATAATGAGCGCAATGTTGGGTTGTCTATTTCTTTTTTGAGCGTAAACCCGTTTTCGGGAGAGACATGAAAAACACATACACCTTGCCATGAATTTCCATAAACATATGTATCTCCCAACAACATTCCATAGCGTTGTTGTGTATCGTCAATTTTGAAGCCGCCTACAGGTATTACTAAGAGCTGTTTTTGCAGATCAAATAAGAACGCCTTTGGATCACTTAGAGCCTCAGAGTAAGAGTTAACAAAGTTTTCGTCAAAGAGATATTTTGCTACTTCTTTAGGTTTTTTCATGTTAGTAACATCAAAAAGGGATAGTTTTACGCTATTGTTTTCTTGTCCTATACCTATGACATAGTTTTCGTTATAAGGATGTAAATAGCTTGAGTAACCAGGAATTTTAAGTTCGCCTGTAACTTTGGGGGAAACGGGGTTTTTAAGGTCTAATATAAAGAAGGGATCTATTTGCTCAAAAGTGACAAGGTATGCTTTATCGCCTGCAAATCGCGCAGAATAAATGCGTTCACCTTGAGCCAGATTTTCAATTTTGCCAACTAGGTCAAGGTTCATATCTAAAACGTATAGGTTATTGTGGTCAGAGGCTCTATCACTCCGAAAAACGGAGGATGTTGTGGTTGCTATACGGAAATGATTGTTGTATTCATCCATACTATACTGGTTTAATACACGCCCAGATACAACGTTTTGGGCTTCAAAGGTCAAGTTTGCACCATTAATTGCTATGCGGTGAATTTCTGTGTTTTCAGCATTTGGAAATGTTACATACATATTATTAGCTGAAACATACATACAGCTTGAGGCACCCATAAGAATAGTCATATCTGTTGGTTGTTCAGTATCATCCATTATGTTAATGCCGATAAAAGTATTGTAAGAGAAATTGCGATCGGACACGTCTGTATAATAGATACTTGTTGACGGAACATCTTTAGCTACTCCATCCTTGCAAATTGAGGGAACAACTAGTTCATCCTCATATACATAAGCAGGTTTACTAATTAAAGCATAAACATAGTTACCTATCATGCGAGAATTAAAAGTAGCATAACTGTAACGGTCATTACTTAAAGTCACATTTCTAGCTAATACGGGTTTAACCTTATTTGAGACATCATAAACGTAGATAAACGATTTAAAAGTACTAACATCTGAAGAGTAATAATAGCTCGTGCCTAAAACTGCAAGCTTGTTTCCATTTTCACTAAGATACATACCAGAAAGCATAGTTCTGCTAACTGTACTTACAATATTTGTACCCTCAACTTCAAAGGTCTTGCCTTCAAAATCAATTTTGCTAACAACATAAGGATTTTTAGAGTCTGCCTTAACAATTTGAATACTACTTAAAGCAGCGTTATCGCGTTTATAATTTTGTATAATATAAATGTATTGACCATCAGTTTTTACGATATCTGTTTCATCAACACCAGCAACTTGAATATTAGTTGCCGAATAAGCCTCTGAACTACCCGTACTACCTGTTCCTCCACGCATAGATGAACTATCTGCAATCGAAGACGTAGGTGTAAAAGAATCGGCAGTTGTGTAATAAACCTGAGTATACTGTCCGTTAGCTATTAAATAATTTTTTAGCTCGTCATTTGAAGCGAAATTTTTCATTGCCAAAACATTATGCGAGAGGGGCATTTGTGTGGGTGCTGTAGTAGCATAAATGGAGCCTACAAGAACCATTGCTAAAAGTACGGCTGCTATGGTGTAGAGTTTGGTTTTTTGTTTTATTTCTTTTTGTACCATGATTTTTTTCTCCTTGTATGTTAATTGTGTTTTGTTATTTTATTCTAAGCCTTAGCACAGGTTGTTCTAAGTGTTAGAAGGGTCGCATGTTCCAAACTCGGTAGGCTTCATACCAAAAGATTCCACAGACAATAGCGCCAAATGTGGCGATGAAGAGGTTGTCGCGGTTAAATTGGGTTGCTAACAGAAGCAGGTATGATATGTAGAAGGCGGTGGAGAATAGGGCGTAGAAGAAGAATCGTGGGAATAAGAGTTTGCCGAGTTTTACGTAGTGCCTAAGGACGCCGATTTTTATTTCTCCGACTAAAGCGTATTGGCCTCCAATTTCTTGTTTAGCAACTAGGCCAAGTTCGCAGAGTTGTTCAAGATGATGATGCGCAACACTGGGGCTGCTAAAGTGTAGAGCGCGTTGGACTTCTCGTATACTTACGGGTTCACCTTTCTTTAGTAGAAACCAATAAACTTTCCATGCTTTGCCACGTAGGGCATAGTCTAAGAACCTGTATTCAACAGCAGAGCCTCCTGAGCAGGGTTGTTGAGTGCGCTATCATTATCATAGCTTCTTCTGATGTTGTCAAGATTTCATAATC
>WQSY01000122.1 GCA_009787585.1 Candidatus Bathycorpusculum sp.
AAAACCAAACCCCAAACCAAACAACAAACACTAAAAACAACCACCAACAACAACGACACACAAGACACCACACACACCCTAAACACAAACACAAACACAACAGTTTTAAAAAAACAAAAAAACTTTCCAGTAAACCTAAACCCAAAATACACAAACCTCACCTCACCACTCAAAACCCGCTTAAAAACAGATGAAAAGTGAGACCAAGTCTACTGCAAAAAAACACCCCACTAACTATGGCACACAATAAATCACAAAACAGGTGAAAATATCGCACACGTTTTTGGCACACACGAGCATGAAATACTACAAAAACTTTTAGATCTACTCTCAAAGTTAAAAATAGAAATAGAAGCCGTGTTTTCAGATGACAACATTGCCCATCATGATGCTATACCAGTGAATATTTTGTTTACAGGAAAACGTAATACTTGGAGAATTGAGCGTAAGCATTTGACTTTTCGTACTAGGCTTAAGCGTTTGGCTCGTAAGACTATTTGTTATTCTAAACCGTTGGACATACATGAGATTGTTTTTGGCTTACTCATAAACGTGTTAGAATTTGGGTGCAAACTATTTTGATACATGACCGTAATTGTACTTATTACACACCAAAACTATTACACATTATTTTTGCACAGTTCCTTACTTGTTAAAGCGGGTTACGTAAACGGCAAATAACTACTGGATGCTTTCATGGGAGAGTGCATCATCGACAGCACGCCGATGCTGGAAGAACCACGAAAACACAAAATGTTTTCATGAGAATACACACGAAAAACACAAACTCAACAAAAAACTAGCGCAGTAGCAATTACGTTATTGCTTGTATAACCCTCACACAAACCTAGATATATACGCTACACCAAGTATGAGCAGTAGTTGTTAACAAATAACGGGTTAACATGATAAACATATTAACCCAAATCAACTCATTTAGAAAAAGGTGAATGCCATGACTGAAACTGTATTAAACACCAAAACCCTACCTGAAGCCTTATCCAAGCTAATTAGAACAGAAAAAGTAAAAGTCCGCGAAACAAATGGCGAAATTCACCTCATCCCCATACAAGAACCAATCGACTACATTAGCAAACTACGCGGCTCACTAGCTAATCACCCCGAAATGTCAGTTGACAAATTTTTAGAGAGAAAACACGCAGACAAGGAACTAGAAGAATGAACACGTTCTACGTCATGGACGCTTGCGCATTAATTGCTTTTTTACGCGATGAACAAGGCACAGAAGCTGTCACAGCCGTTTTGAAATATGCAAAGCAAGGTAAAGCAGAAATTTGTATGAATAGCATTAATCTGCTTGAAGTTTACTATGACATTTATCGTAACTTAGGAAAGACAAAAGCTGACGAAGAACTCTTTATGATTAAAGAGCTACCTATTATGATACAGTCAGAATTGACTGATAGGGTCTTCAGCGAAGCTGGGCGGTTTAAGGCTTCATATAGGGTTTCGCTTGCGGATTCAATTGCTCTTGCTGAAGCCTCAGTTTCTGGTGGGGAATTGTTAACGGCTGATCATCATGAATTTGATGTTATTGAAAAACAGGAAGAAATTAAATTTCACTGGATAAGATAATCCACAGTAGAGTCTGCTGTTTGTTGTAGAGCATGTTTTTTGGTTAATTGTAGAAACTGGAAAATTTTTGTTTGTTGCTAATACTTGGGTCATGCCTCAAAACAGTTTATACCCAAAAACCCTATTTACTCATACGCAATTTCAAAAGAAACACATACAACCCCCAAAGGTACAAAATAACAAAACGACCCACTTTACCCTAATCAAACACCTGCAGCAATAACACACCTAACAGTTTTATTTATCAACTACTTTGAAGCATGACCGGATTTTTGTAGTTTAGCTATAAAGAATCCGTTGCATTCATGTAAATGTGGATAGAGTCGTTGGCATTGAGTTAGTCCGCGTAGTCCAGGTAGTCCAATTTTTGGTTCAATTTCTACTAGATGAAAGTTAGAATGTTCTAATAGGAAGCGTTCTATGACCATTTCATTTTCTTCAACGGTTATACTACAGGTTGAATAAGTCAGATAACCGTTTTTAGTGACTTTTTGGGCGCAGTTGGTTAGCATTTGTTGTTGGATTTCTGCCATGTTTTCTACTGATTTTGTGCTTAGACGCCATTTTGCAGAGGGTTGTTTAGCAAAAACTCCGGTGCTGGTGCATGGGGGGTCTAAAACGACAATGTCCGCCTCTCCGGTAAATGGAAGGGGTAGACAGGCGTTAGCAGTAATGGCTTCGGCGATTGTTACATTCATATAGTTAATTTCTTGTCGCCAAGTTTTCATTCGGCGTTTAGAGAAATCTATAGAAATGATTTGTCCCTGATTTTGCATTAGTTGAGCAAGATAAGTGGTTTTAGCGCCGGGAGCGGCACATACATCAAAGATTTTGTCACCGGGTTTAGGTGTAGCTGCTTGAGCAGCAAAGCAACTGGCCTTGTCTTGAACATAAAATAGACCTGATTTAAAGCTTTCAAGAGTATTTAGGGGCCGTTTAAGTTCAATAACCTTGTATATATTGGGCAGAGATTCAACTTTTTGGAGGTTTACACCTTCTAAGGCAAGTTTTTGAAGTATTTCCTCTTCTAAAAGAGCTTTGAGAGTGTTTATACGGATATATGTTGGAGGAGGGAAATTGTTTGCGTTCAAAAAAGTAGTTGCTGAATTTACATTACCAAGTAACTTTATGCAGTATTTTACAAACCAGAGAGGATGAAAAGTTTCAAGACTTAAACGTTCCTCATCAACAGCTGAGGCTATTATGGGATCTATTTTTTGGGTTAACAAGAAACCAAGATATGGTTCAACTTGTAGAAGAGTTGTCCAGCCTAAAATGGAACGGGCCATACTAGCTATATTTTGGGCTTCTTGTAAATTGTATTTGTCCCAATTTTTAGTAATACGAGTTTGATAAACGTATAGTCTTAAAAACGATTGAACCCCAAGGTTAAATTCTTCAATTTTTTTAGGCGCAATATTAGCGTTTATAAAAGCATCGATTAGGTTTCGGCGTCGAGTGGTTTCCACTACTAACCCGTAAGCGTATCGGATAGCATTTGGATTTGTTTCATTTAACTGCTTAATAGTCTTCACTAGTGCAATACGCTCACTTAAGCGTTGCATCTCAATCCAGCTTAATGTTTCAATAGCAATTGTCCAAGCATTCTTTAACACGTAAATTCACAAAGTACATTGAATACAATGCTTCTAAATAAGACTTAAAAATTGAACAGAAAAATACATGTTCACAACCATTAACCTACAGAAGCTACGCGCTAAAAATAGTACTCTAAACTGAAACGTATAAAATATCAACAGAAAAAGTATTGCATTAGGCAGAAGTTATGAAAAAAAGAGTTCATTTACTCTGAACACTAGTACTTATCTTATTTTACACTATTTTTACGATATACAACTAGCGTGATTACGTTAAGTGTAATTGTAACTACAAGAAGCACCAAAGATACATTCACTACAGCGTTAGCAGTATCCATAAGTGCGGACCAATCTTTTGCCTGCACCATACTTCCCTGTTCGAAAAGTTGCATACACAAAGATACAGCACAAGCACTTACACTTGCTACAGATAATACGGCCCAGTTTTTGTTCTTAGCCTTATTGCCTATTACAAGATTTATAAGAGGAAGTAACCATGCAACAAGCCCAAGTAAAAGACTGCCCAAATTCAACCAAATCATATTCATATAGCATACTTCTCCAAATGACAACTACATAATTTTTAAGTTGTGTTCCCTAATCGACTAGCTTTTGTTTAGCCATGTTATCTTTACGTTTATTATAGTGCTGTTTGGCTTAAAATATCTTTCTTTTATCTCGTTATAAATTTGTTTGTTACAGTATCTTAAAAGAAGAATGTTTAACAGGTTTTCAAGACCACACTCACTCCAATGCATCCACTTGTGCTTTACACGTTTAGCTATCTCACCCATCAAACACTCAACCAAATTACTAGTCAAAGACACATAACAAACTCCTTTAATAGCTAAACGTGCAAACATAACCATATGATTAGCCACATTACAAACAAACCAACCCACAGAACCCAAACCCAACACAAAAAACTCACCACTAAACCTTTTTAACTCAAACAACGCCCAATCAACACACCACCACAACACCTTAACAGCCCCATCAAAAATATGCTTCTCAACCAAATTACAAAGCGACCACAACACCCTCTCCACTCACATAAAAATAGACTTTCCCTGATCCACAAACAACTTTACCTGCCACAAATAAAACTCGATATCCCAAATACAATACAAAACACATGATTAATACTCAACAGACTTTTCCAATAACACCACTCTAAGAGAGGCTTCATTATCTGACACTGCCACTTCTGCTTTTCCGCTAAACTGAGATACAGTTTCCCTCCAAGACTCATTTACCCCAAGACCCAACAATTCTTTTTCACCTGTTTCTTGATTCTTTCCTAAAAGAACATGAACCTCATTCTTCTTCCCACCACACCCACGGGTTTTAGTGCCATCCCCCATAAACAAATCCACCTCCTTCTCCGCCTCCTTTTTCCTGCTACGTTAGCAGCGTTATCTTTGGTTTTTCTTTTTCGGCGTTCTTGATTCATAAAGTTGCCTACTTTTTGTACGCAGGTGTGAATTTGGTTTTTGGAGATTTGTGTGTGGGTGAGGTTTTCGATAACAGTTTTGGAATCCCTATACGTCAAATATGTTACAGTTTCAGCGCATTCTAAATCCAAATCATCTACAATTCATTGTTTGCTTGAAATTCCTAAATACAAAAGCAACGGCCTAAAATATGAATTATTTTCTAGATTGTGCACTATAATTAGTTTTAGTTTTATGGTGCCGTGTCTTGTTTTAAATGTTCGTTTGGTGGTGCCTGCTCTTTGATATTGTTGTTTATTAGGTTCTCTTTGGTAGGGTGTTGTTTGGCAGAGTTCTTGGATTATGTTGTCTTGGAGTTTTGTTAGGGCTGATGTTAGGATTTCTTTGGGCAGATTTATTTCATCTAGTTTTCGTGATAGGCTGTGATTTACGGAAATTATTTCCCCTTTTCAACGTATAGTAATATTCACGACAACTTGTGATAAATAAACCTCAAATAACATATCAAAGGCCTTTTTCGCA
>WQSY01000123.1 GCA_009787585.1 Candidatus Bathycorpusculum sp.
GGGCGCGGGATTTGTCGGTTCCGTTTGAGGAGGCTTTGGGTTTACTGGTTAAGGCGGGCTATGTCAACGGCAAATAGTTAACTGGATGCTTTCATGGAAAACCATTTTTTAGTTTCAGTCCAAAACGTATCTGTACAAGGCAATATTGTGGTGAGTATTTGCTTTGAGTAATTTGTATTACACAAACTGGTTATTGCTTTCAAGGGTACAATTGGAAACCAAGGATTTCTTTCTGGCAAATGATGCTCCATTGCACTTTTTGCAAAGTTATCATCAATAATTATGCCGTTAACTGATGTAATTACAGCAATAAGCAAAATATCCTCCGAACCAAGATGCTGTACTGCTTGTTCAACTATTTTCATATGCCCAATGTGGAACGGCTGAAATCGTCCTGCAAAAATATGATAGGACATACGACACCCTGCTTTTCTTTTTTTATAAACCTTTAACTAATTCAGCATTCTCTTCAGTTCATCAATCAGTGTCTGTACGTCCAGTTCTGAAATCTCTTGTCCCACCACGCCTTTCCAACCTTTATCCGTCATAATGTGAATTCCCATGGGTGCATCAGTTTTCAATTTAGGGAACAAATGTATGTGAAAATGCAAATCTTTATCGCCTATTGCGGCAATGTATGTTTTTTCTGCACCCGTTAATTTTTCCATAGCTTTGGAGATTTCAAGAGCTAATTCAATTACTGCTTTTGCCTGATCAGTATTAATATTCGTAAATGTAGGCAAATGCTCTTTAATGGCTACAACAAAATGCCCTTTTTTTATAGCGCGCGGAAAATATGTGGCAATTGCCAAATTGGTTTCCTTGATTACATATTTCTCTTCATAGTTGCAAAAAATACAGTCGGCAGTTTCCATTTTCTTTTAAATCTCCTGTTTGGATATGCTAAATGTATAGCTGGGCAGTTGCTTTTGAACTTTTTCTAGTAATGTGTCTATCTTTAATATTTCATTGCTATCGTAAAAGTTAATTTTTCCAGTTATTAGTAGATCATGCATCATTTGCCGAAAGTTCGTATAAATAGCAGTAACGTAAAAAGATGGAACCTTAAGAGATAATTTATGAAGGCTATCATCACCGGTTTTATAAATTTTTTCAATATTGGTTATTTGATCTAAAATGCTCGTAGCCTCTATGGTCTCGTCCGTTTCAATTCCTATGTAAAGGTCACAAAAAGCTTCACGCAAATCATTAAATTTTATCAGTAAAACTCGGATATAGTCGTCCATAAATACTCCTTTTTTTAATGCTTCACTTGCAGTGTGAAATTTGTCTTTTTTTATTGTAAGCTCCTTTTGCTCATCGGCCTCATGCATTAATCTGAGTGCTTCGCAACAGGTAGCATAAGGCTGTAGACCCGCATCACGATAGTACTCTTCAGCGAGTTCATATTCTGCTGGATTCTGTGTTAATCTTGCATTTAATTCATGATACCTAGCTACGTCTGATTTTGAAGATTTATTCAAAAAAACATCAGACTTTTCCTCATGAACAATAAGCTTGTCATAGAACAAAACCGCTAACTCTAAATCATCAACAGGCAATTTAATAGTAGCAAAATCAGGTATTTGTTTTATGCTTTCCCTAAAACCAGTCAAGCATTCATTAGCATAATCTGTCATGTTCCTTTGTCTTCGGCTATATTCGCATGCCCAAAAATAGTTGGCCGCTGATTGCCACAAATCATACTCCTTAGAACAGCTTAATAACTGTGTCGCCATCTTTTTTTCTTCCAACCTTATGTAACTCCAAGCCAGCCTACCCAATAAGCGAGCCATTAAATCTGTTTGTTCGAGATAAGCCACAACTGGTAACATATCTTTAACAAAATCAATGTGTTTCTTCCAATTGTGTAATTGAGCGAACTCTCTTGCTGTTGCGTATGCTACTTGCATTTTTTCATTTAAATCTCTTGACTCTGCATTAAATATTTCTCGTAAATTATTAGTTTGCACCGAAAACCTCCTTAGCATAATTAAGTGATTGATTGATTATTTCCGTTGATTTGCTATCGAGTGAAATAAAAACAGATTCAGGTTTCAATAATGTTTTAAGTAGAACAAGTGGTATCTTATTTTTCTTTATTTTATTATCTAAAAAAAGTTTATTTATGATTTCTGTATTATTGATTAGATGTAAATCATCAATATTTGTGACTATTCCTTTCACATAATTTGTTAATGATTGCATAAATTGAGGTGAAATCGCGTTTTGTATTGCAAAAAATTTTGCTTCGGCTATAATGCCAAAAGCGACACATATACCATGCGGTATTTTTTCTTTTGTAGCAAATTCAATCGCATGCCCTATTTTATGTCCAAGTTCGAGGTGCTGATTTGGTGATTTTTCAAAAGGATCAAGTTTCATATATTGAAGTTTAAATTCGATTGTCCTGAGAATAATATTTTCCAACGCAACTAGATCTCCATAATTCTCGTCACAAACCCTGTTACCATATGCTGCCACATCTTTCACTAGTTTTTTAGATTGACACAAACCGTGTTTTAATGCTTCGACAAGTCCGCTCTGCAACTGTTTTTTTGATAAAGTATCATTAAAAAGAATACTAATATTAATTGACTCGGGGGCATGAAACAAGCCGAACTTGTTTTTGCTAATGAATCCATTTACAGACTGTTTACAGCCAATTGAGCTGTCTAACTGCGATAGCAAAGTAGTGGGCACATGAATAAAATCAACACCTCTAAAGCACAGTCCGGCAGCCATCCCACCCATATTTCCGACACTACCTCCGCCAAACAAAATTAAGAGAGATTCTGTTGAAATACCGCTTTTCTCTAAAAATTTCAAAATTTCCAATAACTTTTTAGGGGATTTATCGCCAATATCACCTTTGATAACATATTCTACAAATGGCCTCTTCCATTCGGCGATCCATGGTTTAAGGTCATAAAATTCGGCAACATTTCCATCGGTGATCAAAACAATTCTATCATAATCCTTTTTACTAACTGCGTTTTTTAGAAGTTTTTTTAAGTCAGAATTACAACATATTGGAATTTCTTTATCAAAATTCGGCAATTTGTATTTATGATTTGATATTTTTTGAATTAATTGAAGCTTTTCTTTTGCACTATGTAAAATAAAAATCACAATTTCTGTTAACTTTTTTATATCAAACAATTTTCTAAAACTTGCAGGGTTTTCAACAAATTGTTTTCGATAATTCTTAATGTTTGCTTCAAACCCAATAATTGAATAATAATCCGCTAAAACCGGTTGTTTAAGAAAGTGAATTGCAAAAGCATCAGCCCTTCTTTCTTCTGTAAGTTTAATTGGGAGAATTTGAGAAAGATAGCTAAGAGAGTTGTTAACACACCATTTTAGTGCATAAACCGCCATTTCATAATCATCAAAATCCTTAAAAGGTTCTTTATGCCAAACCATATCCCCGGATTCCCACACCCAGCATCCTCGCTCCTTATTCGTAAGCATAAAGATCGTATCGTCAATACCTAAACCAGAAACAATAATGTCATCCACCGTTATTTTATCGATACTTCTAAAAACACTCAAAGGTTGCCCAAAAGCAGGTTTTAAATTTTGCCAACGATATGCCAATAATGGGCTTGGAGCAGCATATGTATTTTTGCAAGTATAGTCTGACTCGCTAAATACAGATATATGAAAAAAAATAATCCTTTGATTATTGATGTTGAATAGTGGTTCTGTTTCCTTTTCTCTTAGAGGGTGCATCGGACCAGATTTAATAGCAAAAAAAGCTTTGTTATTAACCTTGTTTAGATCATGACATAATGCACTAAATGTTTTTTTAATCTCACGCAAAGCAATGGGTATTGCATTATCTTTATATAAAAAAATAATGTCAACATCCAAATACCTGTCTCCATCCTCAAACAGAGGTGCACCTCCATGCAAAACTAAGGACAATAATCCATCCGCAAGACCGCTATTACCCTTTAAATCCGAAATAATTGTGTCAATTACGTTTTGTACAGCCATGTTTTCTTTCAGCATATACACATATCGGCTCCATTGTCTTTAATAATGACCACCTTTAACTTCTCACCCAATTTTTTGCTAATCGCCAAAAATAATTTATCTTTTTTATGCGAAAGAAAAACATTTTCTGCAGAATGATCCAATACATAAAAAACTGCATCACAGTTTTTCCTTGATATTTTATCGACAATAGTTAGTACGTTTTTAAAATTGCATGCACAACATTTTTCTTCGTTAATAACCCTAAAATTGGCTAGGGCTTGTTCAAACATTTGCTTAACTCCGCTTGCTTTTGGATGATAAAAAATAGCCGTATTTTCATTTTTTATAGCTACATATAATTTGTTTGAAAAATTCATATCACCCCACGTATACGTATCAGAAATCTCCACGTAACCTGCATTCTTTGTATTTATTTCAGACAAAGAACTCGTTTTACCAGTATTCTCCTCCAAGGGAGTTCCCTTTGGTTCGTTATTTTGTGCAGTCTTATTAGCTTTAAGCCCTATAGGTCTCATACGCGGCACCCACTATTTTCCCCCATAAAATATGCGGTGAAAGAAGTTTTTTCTTACAAGATCAGAACATCCAGTAATTGACATTTTAGCTATCAAACAATGAAATCGACCAGTAACGCTTTTTTTGTTTTCACTGCAAATATTCTTCAGAGAACAAACATCTATGGTGCACCTTTGATCAGGTACATCTTCAACAGCATTTCCTATAAGATCCTGCTCAATTTCGTCAAGTTTAGTTTGTAATTCCTGATCTTTATCTTTAGTCAATGTTTGACCATATGTAGTGCGGTATTCATGCCAATCATTATATGTGGCAATCATGGCGTGCAACTCTAACAACTCATCATACCAAACATAACGATCCAACAACGAAAGCTTAGAAGATGTAATTAAGCTTTGATAAACGGCAATGTCATTAACTTAGTGCGTACGGGGTTTGAGGCGTTTGTTAAGTGGTGTACTTGTATGTGCAAATATTGGGTTATGAACAGTTTTACATGTTAACC
>WQSY01000124.1 GCA_009787585.1 Candidatus Bathycorpusculum sp.
TTGGTTATTGCTTAAAATAGGGTTCTATTTTCCATAATTTTTCAGGATTGAATCTTGTTACGGCATGAAAAACACGCCAATGTCTATTCACTTTGCTATAACCATTAACTCTCCCCCTAAAAAACCGTACACAACAACAATTCCAACAAACCGTACCCCTATATGCACAATTTTTGAGGCGCTAGAAATCGTCGATAAATAAATTTAACACTTTTTTGTAAGTTCAATAGAACAACAACACACTTATGTCTGGTGTACTGGCAACTTTATTTTTCGACAGTTCCTTATTTTAACCAGAAAGGTTTACCTGACAAAAAAGTTGTCAAAAAAACCATAAACTCTTTATTATCATCGTTGCAGATTTGTGTAATTTCTTTGTTAACCAAAACCGAAAAGTTTTCTTTAAACGCTTTAGCTAAAAGCTCTGGGACACCGACATTTTTTCCTCCCGTTAGAGCAAGATTTTCTTTTAAGAGGATAACTGCATCAGTGTTTTTACGTGTGATCTCTACTATCCATTTGCCTTCCTCAATGTAGGGTCCAGCAATTACTTGATCATTTTTTGCGTATTTAACCAAAAAATTGTTACACTCATCTTGACGTTCTAATGGTGGACCAAAATGTTTCTTAATATTAGCAATACACTGCTGCTCTAACTCAAAAATAAAAACGTTAAGCGATTTCTCGTTACTCCAAACAGCGTCTCTTAACACTTTATAACAATTAAACTCCAAAAATTTGTGCAATACACGTTTAGACTTGTAAAGTTGCCCCCAAAGCACATCCGGAACCGCCTCAATACCCTCAACAACCAAAAACAACAGAGTTGACATGTAACTATCTAATTGACATTTTAACTCGTTAACTGCAAGAGAACACTGTTTGGGCGCAAAAAAGAATGCCTCTAAGGGCGTTTGCAAGAACGCTCGTGATGCAGCAATGAACATGTAAAGCTTTTCTAACTGAACAGCTGAGGCAACATTTCTATATTTATCTACAGGATCAACAATTACCAAGGGCTCCCCAAACAGTACACCCCCCTCACCCTTTCTATCTATATAATGGCGTTCTATGTCAATTATAAGACGTTTATTGTAATTCGCAAAAACTTGCAGAGTCTGTATAAATGAGCTATATGTTAAAATCAGCAGCTCACATAAATAACCGCTAAAACCACCTATTTTAATTTCAGCCCCATAGACACCAATATTTTGCATGAACTGTTTTAAAAGCCGCACCTCTCCCTGCATTTTAGAAGAACACAAATGCTGCTTAATGTAATTAGTATGATAAGGCGTTCTATCTGTGGCACTCTGCCATTTTCCAGGTTTTACATCATAGCAGGGAACAATATCTACTCTTTGACCATTTACAACTATTTCCAAATACGGATGCTCCGCATAGCGTTCAACAATTTTGCTTGCCTCCTGCATCACAGCAGATCTAGCAATAGCTAAACCTACCTCGCCTAACTTTTCCCGAGAAATAACCGTGGGCAAACGTATGAAAAGATCAATATCAGGATTCTCCTTTAACCAAGTATCTTTAGCTATAGAACCCTCTACTCTAACAGACGCGTTTATGTTCTGCTGTTGACATGCTTCGAAAACTTTTTGCACTAAACGCTTACTTAACGTCTCAACTTTAACGTAATCCTCAGGTGTAGGCGAAATTTTTTTTAAAACCTGCAAGCTTAACACTTCAAGCTCAGTCTGCATGTCACCACATCTTTTTACGGACTATACTCCTTCAAAGTAGTATAAGTAGGACCCATAGCCGAGAGCTGACTCCTCTTTAACCGCAAACAATTCGCCTTAATATTTCCAAACTCATACTCCTGATGACGCGTAACAAAATCAACCAAACGCTGCTTATTTGCCCCTGAACTAACCCGCGCTATAGTTAAATGCGCGTTAAACTCAGGCTCAGGCGCTAAACCTAAATCATGCAACATAGGCTCTAACTGCTCAAAAATACTCCGCAACTGCGCAGCCCCTAAAGTAATCCCCGCCCAGACAACTCTTGGATAGTTAACTGTTGGAAAAACACCTAACCCTTGAAGCTGAATGTTAAATGGCACAAACTTTACCTTTTTCATAACCTCATATACCTTATCTACCATCTCGGGACTAATAAGCCCTAAAAACCGTATAGTAATATGAATATTTTTAGGAGCAACCAGTTTAAGATCTGCATTAGTTTGCATTAACAATTTCTGCACTGATGCTATTCTATTTATTAAATTTTCATTTTGTATGTCAAAAGCAATAAAGCTTCGAATTTGTTCAGACATTTTACTTTCAAATATACCCTTATAACATTCTCTCATAAAAGTTTTAACCAAAAACAACCCCCAAAAACCCACAAAAACCAGCATTTTCACTGGACAAATAACTTTTCAAAATTTTGATGCTTATCTTTAAATGTGTTGGAAAGTAAAAAATATTATGCGGCAGATAGCAGATTTCGAACAATTTAATTGTATTCGGCTATTAAGTAAAGAACGGCATAACGATTGGGTGCAACTAGCTGAACGTGCACAACAAGACTTAGATAGACACATTATAGCTGAAAAAATTTTATTCACTATGCATAATTTCTCACACCATTGCTTCAATATTTACAATGCTATAAGTAATGTGTTAATTCCATCAAACATGTGGAAAACATTAGAATGTTCACACAAAATTTCAGATGAAGAATTATTTTTACTTGATGTAGCCGTGCTATTTCATGATTACTCTATGCAAGACCCAAAAATTGACCAAGTGCACAGAGGTTGTCATTCTCGCATGTCTGCCAATGTATTCCGAGAACTGTGCCAAAAAACTTGTTGGGATTATAACATTTTTACCCCAGAACAAATTAATGTTGTATGCGATATTATCCAAGCTCACTGTGACATTACAGAAAGTGTTCCTCTTACAAAACAGCCTGTTAAAATAGTAGAAACACTCGCAGCGATAACTGACCCCCCAGGTTTGAATATACGCGTAAAAATGCTCGCAGGTATTTTGCGGATAGCCGACGGATTAGATGTAACCATAAAACGATTTCCGAGAGAAAATCATTCCGATTTAGACAAGTTATCACAGATGGTTAATGAAACTTCAAAAAAAGCAGGTGATGATGCAGAAAAAGAGCAAATTAAAGATAGTATAAATCATTGGAATAAACTCAAATATTTTGAACGCGCTTACATGAAAGATGGCACTGTTAAACTGGTAGTAACTAAAGAAAAATATGAGAAAGACTCTGATAACGCTGCTAAAGAAATTAACGATGTTTTGACGCGCGTTAATAAGACCTTAAACGGAGTAGAACGTGTATGTAACATGGCTGATTTTAGCGAGTTGGGAGTATGTCGGAAAATTGAAGCAGACTTTTCAGAGATCTTAAAAACTGAAAAAGACGCTATCGTTTGGAGAACTAAAATTTTTTATAAAAAAATATTGCCTTTTTTATTAGAAAAATATCTTCCTGAGGAAGCACCGGATGTATTCAACAAACTGGCTACGGATAACTCCTCATCTTACAAGAATCATGTGCTGCCTTTTATACCGTTAGTAAAGCAAACAAATGTAACACTTGTAAAAAGCAAAAAAGATCGACGTGTTATTAATAGTGCGGATGAACACTATGAACGCTTGAGTGAATTTATAAATTGGAGACAAAAATTGGATGTCAAGTTAACTAATGGTCCTACATATATTTTGGATTTAATTGAGAATAACACGTTGCATCTGAACAAAAGCACTTACTCCGATGTGCTTGGTACGTCAAATGTGAATTTTTTTAACTTGGTGCGGTTTTTCCCCGAAAAATACTTTTATACTTATCCAGAAATGGTTGACATTAAACAAGAAAAATTTCCAGAGTTTTCCAACGCAATAACTCTTTGGAAGAACCAATTGTGTAGTGTAGTACAAAAAGATTCATTTGTGTTTGATAGTTACCATGCTGGCTTAGGTGTGTCTACATTAACAGTAATTAAAAAAGACGATAAGTCTAAAAAAACTGATACTTCTAAAAAAGATAACGGGTACATGTATCTTATCACTAAAAATTCGGAGAAAAAAGCTGCAGGTGGGCATGATCGCATTGTTATTCCCGCTGGTACATATCAGCCATGTGAGTGGGATGATGGACCAAAAGGGCATGATATGGATCCGGTGTTACAAGTCTTGCGTGAATTTGGTGAAGAACTTTTAGGTGAAGAAGAACTACGATATGACAAAAGCATACCCAATAGGACTCTTTATGAAGTACTTGCAGAAAAAATGACGCCAACGAAACTTTTTGGAAAAATACTAAATGATGTTCTAAATGAACACCAAAATGTTAGTTTAGTTCAGACAGGTGTAGCTTTCGATATCCTACGATTACGCCCAGAAATAACTTATTTACTAATACTTAATAATGATGATTCTAATGATTTGTTTAACAATTATAAAAAAAGCTTTGAGTCAGAAGATATTGAATTTTACAAATTACGCGATGACAATGCTTTTAATACATTAATTGGAAACCAAGATCACCCGTTAGTTCCACCAGGATTGGCTGCATTAATTTGGGGTAGGGCGGAAGCAATACGCCGTCTCAACCTTTAATTTGATCCCAATTTCCTGCTTACCTTTAACAAAGCATAGTAGACTTTAGTTTTTATTATTTTTGCATTCTTAAACTGAACATGTGCGCTACTAAATCATAAAATCAGGCGTATAAAAACACAAAAATCATACAACTACGCCGATAAAACCGTCAAGAAAATAATTAAGATTAACGTATAATGAGCTAAATTCAGTAGAAATTTTGGTTGCAGCTGGTGATCAGTTAACTTACTTTCTGTAAAACTAATTTTAGTTGTTTTTGCTCTGTTATTGTGGATGTGTGTGGCTAAGTATGAAAGTATGCAACTTGCACGTCAATTGCATGAGTTTTTTTGATGTGGCGAACTAGCTTTGAGGTTTTTTGGAAAAACTATTTTACTATATTGACAGGATTTGCTCGAGATATTTT
>WQSY01000125.1 GCA_009787585.1 Candidatus Bathycorpusculum sp.
TAAACCAAAACAGCAAAAACAGCTCCACCCCACCATCAAAAGACCCACCCTGGAAAAAACCCCAAACCCCACGACCAAAAACAGACAAACAACCAGGAACACAAAAAACCACAAAGGCCACGGCCTAAAAATAACACACCCACCAAACCAAACAATACAACACAAACCAACAACATACAAACACTACCAAACAAACCTCACCCAAACAAACGACACAACAACAAATATTCGATACAAATACGACATACAAATACAAACAAAGCTCACCCAACACAACCAAATAACCATAACATGCCCCAACTGCCAAACCATAAACACACCCGACTTCCCCCTTGACTTAACCAGCACCATACAATACGGCGAAAACATAAAAGCAATATCGCCCTACTCACACAATACGCCATGGTCAGCTATGGTAAAACCCAAAAAATCCTAAATGACATATTTGATGTACCCATATCTGTTGGCACTATTGTTAATCATGTTGCAGAGTTTGCAGAAAAAGCACAACCAATTCTAAATGAAATCCCAATTAAATTACAGGAGGAAGCAGTTTTGCATTTTGATGAAACAGGCAATAATGTTAATGGTGAAACGCAGTGGTTGCATACTGCGTCTAGTTTGGGGGCTACGTATGTTACGGTTCATCCTAAGCGTGGACAAGCGGGTATGGACGATAATGGTGTACTGTTAGGGTTTGGGGGTGTTGCGGTTCATGATTGTTGGCAAGCGTATTTTAAGTATGAGAATTGTTTGCATGCGTTGTGTAATGTACATTTGCTTTGGGAGCTTGAGGGGGTTGTTGAGAGTACGGGTCAGGGTTGGGCGGTTTGGATGATTGGGTTTTTGTTTGGGGTGAAGGGTGTTGTTACACGTTGTAAGGCGGAGGGTTTGGGTGTGTTGCCTGGGTGTTATGTTTTGTTGTTCTTGAGGGAGTATGAGCGTATTTTAGTGCTTGGTCTTGTGGAGAATCCTTTAGTTGTGGGTGTGCGGAAGCGTTCTAAGGCGCGGTGTTTACTTGATAGGTTTAGGTTGTTTGGGTTTGAGGTTTTGCGGTTTGCTTGGGATTTTGGGGTTCCGTTTGATAATAATTTAGCGGAGCGCGATATCCGTTGTGTTAAGGTGAAATTAAAGGTGTCAGGGGGTTTTCGTTCGGTTTTAGGTGCGAAGAATTTTGGCAAAATCGCTTCAATAATTGGTACTGCTATTAAGCAAAAAAAGTCTGCATACAACACTATCTCTGGAATCCTCACAGGATCAATACTCACTATTTCAAAACACCCTACTCGACTGAACAGTTACGTTTTCTTTTTGTTATGGTCTTTGACTGGTTTTTAGTTTTTCATAAAGGTGTTGTGACTGGAAAAAGTTATTTTTCAGCGTTGATATTTGAGATATTTTTGGTGCTATGTGTCAGGGTGTAGTTTTACGTGTTTGCCAGGGTTTGTTTTTAAAATTTTTTATTGTTGCGGTTTTTTGTTGTTTGTATTTTAAGTTGGCCAGTTTTTTTAGGTGTGCCTAAAGTTTATATGTGTGTACAACCATTTTAGGTTAACCTAAAAAATTTGTGGGGAGCAACATTGCAAAAATCAACCCAAGATTACATGAAAACAATTTACAGCCTATCCAAAAACGGCGAAATAGTAAGCAATGCCGACATTGCCCAAAAACTCAACATAGCACCCCCCAGCGTAACAGAAATGCTAAAAAAACTAGCAGAAGCCGACTATATAAAATACTCCCCATACCACGGCAGCACCCTAACCGAAAAAGGCCTAAAAGAAGCCCAAAAAATAACCCGAAAACACCGTCTTCTTGAAAGCTTTCTATCAAACGTATTACACATAGGTAAAGATAAAGTACACCAAGAAGCCTGCCAAATGGAACACACCCTCTCAGACGAAGCAGAAGAATCCCTCTGTCGCCTCCTAAAACACCCCGACACCTGCCCCGACGATGACAAAACAATCCCCGCATGTGATCTGCCATTTTCAAACTGTGAAGAATGCATCCAGCTCCACCAAAAAGGCTTAGAACAAATAGGAAAACGCGACAAAAACCTTGTCTCTATACGAGACCTAAAAAACGGCACATTTGGCAAAATCAGCTTCATACGAGGCGAACACAAAATACTTCAAAGACTCCTAGACATGGGACTTACACCGGGAACAAAAATTCAAGTAGTCAAAATAGCACCCATGGACGGCCCTGTAGAAGTAGCCGTCCGAGGCTCAAAACTAGCCCTAGGAAAAGACATCGCCTGCAACGTATTTGTCGAACTGGAAACATAAACAACCAAGAGATCAAAAATTTATGACCCCACAAAATAATAAACCAGCTAATTCAAAAAATAAAACAGACTTAGCAGACACCAACAAGAATGATAAAGAGTTTATTTTTGCTCTTGCAGGAAACGCAAACGTAGGTAAAAGCGTAATTTTTAACCAGTTAACGGGATCAAATCAGATAATTGGTAACTGGCCAGGAAAAACTGTTGACCGCGCAGAAGGTGTTCTTAACTTTGAAGGTTATGAAATTAAAGTCATCGATTTACCGGGCATTTATTCTTTTTCAACTTTTTCTATGGAAGAACTAGTTTCCCGAGACTATATAGCCTTAGAAAAACCAGATGCCGTTATTAATGTTGTTGATGCCTCAGTTTTAGAGCGTAACTTGTTTTTTACCTTACAACTTTTAGAGATGAATGCTCCGCTTGTTTTGGTTTTAAATCAGATAGATGTGGCAAAAAACAAGGGTATAATTATAAACAAAGAGAAATTATCCGAAATGCTAGGGGTTCCAGTGGTTTTCACCACGGCTACTCGTGGAGAAGGTATTTATGAGGCAGTAAAAGAGGCAGTAAAAATTGCAAACAGTAAACCTAAACATAAGCAGTTAAAATATCATAAAGATTTGGAAGAACAAATAGATAAAGTACAGCATACAATTGAAAAAGAAAAACTTTTCGTAGGTTATCCGTCTCGTTGGGTAGCTATTAAATTACTGGAAGGCGACATAGAAATTACAAAATTGGTCGCTGAAAAATCAGAACAAATAATTGTACAATTAAATGCTATTTTAACAGAGTTTGAAAAGCATCATCAAGAGAAATGTTTCTCCACTATAGCCTCTGAACGTTATGCCCTAGCAAGCTCTATTGTAGCGTCTTCATTTCAACAAGAAAAAAGTGCTCACCGTTTTACAGACAAACTAGACTGGTTTGCTACACACCGCATATATGGCTACATAACAGCGTTAGCTGTAATTGGCGGTTTATTACTTTGGACGTTTTTTGTAGGTAACACGTTCTCAGATTTAATTTCTCAAGGACTAAATTTAATCTATTCCGTTGATCCGGAAATGTCAGCATCTGCACCGTTGCTAAGCATTATTTTTAATGGTTTCTGGGGCGGAATAAATGCAGGTTTAACACTAATAATACCCTTTGTCATACCCTTCTATCTGCTCTTGGCTCTCATAGAAGACTCTGGCCTATTAACTCGCGTAGCTTTTATGATGGATAGTATAATGCACAAAATTGGATTACATGGCAAAGCTTTAATCCCTATAATACTAGGATACGGCTGTAGCGTTCCGGCTATTCATAGTTGTAAAATCATGGAAACAAGGCGTGAGCGTCTTTTAGCTGCTTTTGCTATAACTTTTGCGCCCTGCTCAGCTCGAACTATAGTGCTCTTTGGCATGGTTGGCCTGTTTGTAGGCATACAATGGGCCTTACTGCTCTATGTTGTTAATCTGGTTATCATTTTTGTTATGGGACGTGTTGCCATGAAGGCGGTTCCCGGAAAATCCACAGGACTTATCATGGAAATGAGCAGTTTCAAACGACCCTCCATAAAAATTGCGTTAAAACAGACATGGATACGTACAAAATCTATAATCTATGTAGTTTTTCCAATATACATCATAGGCAGCGCACTTATACAAGTATTATACATTTATGACATACTTACACCCATAAGCAACGCCCTCTACCCCCTTACCGTTCTATGGCTAGGACTACCAGCATTTGCAGGCGTACTTTTACTGCTAGGAACTGTTCGCAAAGAATTAATTATCTTGGGAGCCTCAGCCATTTTGGGCACAACAAATTTGCTCATAGGCTTTACACCTATACAACTAGTGGTTATGGCTTTAGTAGCTATGCTCTATATTCCATGTGTTTCAACAATAGCCATACTTGGCAAAGAATTCGGCTGGAAATCAGCCGCTCTAATTTCACTAGCAAACATAGGCACCGCACTAATACTAGGAGGTCTAACCTTCCACATCCTAAACTTTTTCATATAGAGCACCCGCCAAATTTCAAAAAAGATATTTGAACACTACAAAATTGGCAGTACGCCAATATAGAATACTTTTATGGTTTATAGTTACTTTGTGCGATATAAAGGGGGTTAAACGGGTTTTTCTCCTACAAAACTTGAAGAAACCGCCAATCATGTATACAGTCATGGCACGAATTTTTTCACTTTAAATTAAAGAATTGTTACTGAATAAAGTAATCATTTATTGTAATGATGTTCATAGTTCATACGTTATATCAAATGTGTTCTGTAGACATTATTTAGTAACGATTTCTTAATTCATTTCAGTGTATTATGGCCTGAATTCTGCAGATTTTTGTAATATACAGATGTTTAGGTGGTGGGGTGTGTGGTCAGGGTGTCAAGGGGAACTTTAAAGGTTTCAAGTATAGTACGTTGCAACTTTGTTAACGGCGTAATCATCTGAGTTTTATCACCCAAAGTCACCACACAAATCTTTTCAAGCTCCAAAAGAACCCTCTCAAAAGTCAAATGTTTCGTCTCAACACACGACCGTAACACATATGCCATATAGGAGCGTAAAATCAAAGACA
>WQSY01000126.1 GCA_009787585.1 Candidatus Bathycorpusculum sp.
AACAGCCATAAATCCTTAAATCAACTGCAATTCAACATTTTACCAGTTTTAAGTATTTTTCGACAAATATCTATGGGACAACTCTGCGGAGTTACGGTAACTTAGATATGAGTCAATAGTAAATGGTAAAAATAGTATTAACCCATAATTATGTTTGTTTTTACTGGAAACTCTTTTAGAGTAGCATATAGCTTTAGATGATGCAGCCGGGGTGGCGGAGTGGTTATCGCGCCAGCCTCGAGATCTTAAGTAAAAGCGGTTTGGCCAAATGGCAAGATAGCTGGTAGGTTTCGTACCTGCAGGGGTTCGAGTCCCTTCCCCGGCGCTTGTATTCTTCCTGTTTTGCTCTCTCAAATAATGATGTTGCTATTATGAAAGTTAATGAGTTAATACATGACTACAAATAATATTTGCGAGTTTTTGTTAAATTTTGTGTCTTGTTTTTAAAATTGATGAATAATTATGTAACAAACGTTTTTTTTGAAATATTTTTTGTAGTACTGCATCCGTTAAGTAATTAGATTTGCCATAAATAGGGGTGTTAGTATATTTTCTCAAAAACAACAGAGAATATTATGCCACGATACAAATTCAGGTCATGAATCAAACTAGTTTATATATGTAGTTGTGTATGTTATCTTGTGATTAATTGTGGTAAAAGTAACTGTAAAATGCATACATTGTAGAAGCGAAGACGTAGTAAAAATGGGCAAACAACCAACAAGTGGAACCCAAAATGCAAATGTAACACATGTGACAAAACCGCGTCAAACGCATGAATGCTTTTTTTCCATGTGACTCTAAAAGATAACGTGACACTGCAAGCGATTTATAGCGTTAAGAGTTGTTGCAAGTATTTTATAGGGTTACAACCAGTTATGAAGTGTCTTGTTTTCAAACTAACAGAACCTTTAAACTCTGAGAAATCCACTATTTTTCAAAAAATTTAACACCAACTTTCACAAAATATTCAAATTAAACGCCACCACCCTATCCAAAGCACGATTCGCATCCTCCCCAAACATAACATCTAGATACCAATGAGCCAACTCCACCAACCAATGACCACAAACAACACGAGCAACCTCTTTAACACCTAAAGACAAACTACTAACAAAATACCGCACTTGCACCGATGTAGTGCCATCAGGCTTTATTAGAGTATTTTTTGTCATAACAATAGTTCTAAGATCCACCCAATTATCCCAAGTAGATAAACAGGAAAGGTCCCTTGATTGCCAATACTCCCGTTGCTCCATGTTGCCTCTTGCTTTCTGCATAGTTTTAAAGTATTGACATTTGGTAGTTAAAAATGTAGGGTCCGCAAAACACAGGCTGACGTTTGTGTACAGGGTTTTTTGGTTGGCTTTCAAAGTTAGAACCTAGTTAGCTTGTCTTTGGCGTGTTTTTACTACTGTGTTTTTTTGTGTTGCTATGGCATCGTTTGTTAATGTGTGGCTTTTAATGTTTAATTTGTCTAAAAGTTGTGGAATGGTGGTTATTTTGTTTGTTTTATTATCTATTGACTCTTGGGTTAGAAAGAAGCTGTGTTTGTCAGCAACGCTGTCTGTGTGGTTGGGTGTTTGAGTATTGTTATTGTTGTCTTTTTGGGTTTTGTCGTCTTTGTGCGGTGTTTTTTTGATTTTTTCGCCTTGGTTAGTGTTTAAGGGTTCGTTGAATTGTGTTTGGAGGGTTTGTAGGTGGGTGGGGTCTAGCATGGTAAAGGTTTGTGTGGTGGTGTTGTGGGTGGGGAGACTGTCTAAAAACTCAGGTTTCAATTAATCTAACCGCAACATGTAGTGTAACGGCAAAAAAATGTGTGATATGTGCAGTGTATTGCAGTTGGTGGGCACTAGTTTTTAGACAGTCTGGGGGGGGGTGGTTGTTTGTTGTTCTAGTTGTGGTAGATTTATGGTTTTTTTGGGTGTGAGTATGTTTGATGGTGATGGGGGTTTGGTTTATGATGTTTGGTGTGGTGGTGTTGATGATTGTTGGTAGGTCAAATTAATTCGCGCGAAGCGCTTTGTTCTTTGTTTATTTGAGCATTTTTTGAAAAAAGTAGATGGTTAACCCATAAAAGTTGGGTGGGCATCTTCCTCGTTTATGTGGTGCATAACATGAATTGCTAAGCCAGTAGCGGCACCTGCGGAAAGTCCAATTAACAAGTTGATTAAAGGTGAATATTTACTAACTAGAGCTAAAATAACTAGAATGTCAAATCCAATTGCAACTGCAAGATATCCAATGCACCATAGTTTAACGCTCATGCCTCTTGGCTTATTTATCCCAATGCCGCCAAGTATGCCAAACATTATAAGAAAACCGATTAATGCATAAACTAAATCAAAGCTTAACTCCAAACTTTTCACCTGTTATTGTTTCGTATGTTCTCGCGGTGCTTAATTAGTTTATCGAACTCTTTTATGAATGTGGAGTGCTTTTTTTTAGCACCCCTGTGCTGTTAATTTATATACTCTTATGTCTTTTTTTACAATTTAATTTGAGCGTGGATTACATGACTAATTATGATAAACAGCATTGCCATAAATGGGCGCTGCTGTTAATTGAGCGAAAACGCAAGCTAGACCAAGCCCAAGCAGCAATAGATGCGGAAAACTTTGATGTAGCTAAGCAGTTAGTAAATCAAATTTTTTATGGCGTAATGGGTAAACAAGCTGACCCTGGTATGGCTGGTTCTTTGCTTTACCACATGGCTATGGTTAGTAAAATGAAGACAGAAACTATAATCCTACTCAAGGAATTAAATATTAACCAGTTTGATGTTCAAAAAAATCTTGAACACTTTTATGGTCTTTTTGAAGAGGATGCACACGCCCTACTAAAGGGTGTGGTCGATTTCAAAATGGATATTTCATCTGCTGCTGTAGCAGAATGGTTAAATTCAGAACAAAAAGTCGTTATTTTTTCCAAATTAGCTAAAAACTATAAAACAATAGAAAACCAGTTGATAAATCAGAATTATGCCGCGCGTGCTGCTCTTGTTGACCTGTTTCAAGAATGGGCTACTCTGATTATAAAAATGCGTTTTACTCAAGAATATGAAACAATTAAGGGTATGCTTATTCTCAATGTTCTTGTTAACACTTTTGGTGTAGAAAAAATTCAAAATGTAATGAATGCTGTAAAAGACACTTTTGGACAAGAAACTGTTAACATTGCTTTAGATGTAACACTAAAAGTTGGCATGCGTAGAGAAAAATTACAAGCTGTTATGTTAAGTGACCACTACATCAATAATGCAATGTCAATTGAAACACTTGATGGACAAATGGACTTCTTAAACTGTCCAATATATGGCAGCCATCAGTATATAGCAAAAACACTTGGAATTAATAGTGCTGTGACAATGTTGTTTTGTAAAAATTTTTGTTTTTCTCATGCTAAGGCGATGCTTGAAACGGTTATGCCTTTTCCATTGACTCTTTGGCAGCCAAAGATTATGACATCCGATGGTGTGTGTTCTTTTTACTTAAAACTTGCATATTCCCCAATGGCTCAGCAGGGCGAACAGTTTGTTCCTTTAATTTTATCTTGGAATGTAACACGTGAATGCAATTTAAAATGTAGCCATTGTTACATTAATGCTGCCGATGGGAAACTAGCAAATGAGTTATCTACTGAAGAAGGAAAACGGTTAATTGATCAAATATGTCAAGTCAGTCAGCCTCTTTTGGTTTTAAGTGGTGGTGAGCCTCTTTTACGGTCGGATATTTATGAACTTATTCAATATGGATCAAGTAAGGGTCTAAAAATGGGTCTAGGCAGTAACGGTAGTTTAATTGACGCAGTGGTTGCAAAAAAACTCAAACAAGCCGGTATAACTACAGTTTCAATTAGTCTAGATTCACATATTGCTGCTCAACATGATGACTTTCGTGGTGTTACAGGCAGTTGGGATAAAGCGGTAAACGCAATTAAAGTGTTACGTGAAAACGATGTCTTAGTTCAAGTTAACACAACTCTAACCCATGATAATTACTATCAAATTGATGATATCATGAGTTTTGTCGAAAGCATTGGTGTAGAAAACTTTCACCTTTTCTTTCTTGTTCCCACTGGAAGAGGTGTAATGTTAAATGATATTTCTCCTCAAAAATATGAAACCATGATAACTACTGCTTTTTCTAAAGTACCCACGCATCGTCTTAATGTACGTCCTTCATGTGCTCCCCAATTTATGCGCATAGCCCAAGGAATGGGTTTGGATATGCGCCAATGGATACGCGGTTGCATCGCAGGTATGTATTATTGTCGAATCTACCCAAACGGAGACATAACACCTTGTCCATATTTGCCAATTAAAATTGGTACTGTTCGCGAAAAGAGTTTCAAAGAAATCTGGCAAAACGCCAACATGTTCAAAGACCTGCGTGATCCAAACACTCTGACAGGCAAATGTGGTCTGTGTAATTACAAAAAATTGTGCGGAGGTTGTAGAGCAAGAGCGTATGGGCTTTCAGCGGATTTTATAGATTATTGTGGCGATTTACACGTACCCGCTGAGGTAAAGGGTGACTACTTAAAAGAAGATCCTTGGTGCGTTTACCAACCAGATGTTGCAAAAAATGTTAATATGTGCAGGGCGCATCCTCACAACATACCAAAACACTAAGGGAGTGTCGGAAATTAAAGTTGACATTACCTCAACGTAAATATGTTGCTGCTCCATGAGGTTCCCAAAAAAGTATCAACTTTATTTATCGACAATTCCTAAGTTAACAAAACAGGGTTATTTCTTTTATAATCCCTAATTAATCCGTAACTCCCGCTGTTTTACGTAATCGATATTTTTACTTTTAGTTTTTCTGCAAGTATTCTTGATGATTTAGGAATCTCTGAAAGTACCCACTTATCA
>WQSY01000127.1 GCA_009787585.1 Candidatus Bathycorpusculum sp.
CACAGCATTACGTACAAAGTTATTGTGGAGCTAGTTATTAATGTATCGCAAACATAACTATTGAGATACTAGATTGCAAAACATACATATACACCTAGCCTGTTTTAAGAATCAATCAACAAATAACGCCATAATCTAACGACTGCTTACTCAACATTCATGCAATCGGCGTGTATTTTTAGTATCTTCGAGTGCAACAATTGTGTTAAGGCCTTGTTTGTTTAATCATGAATTCTTATCATAATTATATAGCAACATGAGAAATGTTTTACTATATGTTTGTTTTATTGTATTGATATGCCGAGAGCAATTACCCTTGAGGAAAGAGAAAAAATAATCAAACACAAACAAAACAACGAAAACGAAACAGACATAGCACGCTGGCTCTTCATAAGCCAAAGCACCGTAACAAAACTCTGGGCCCACTACCGTAAAACAGGCAACCTACAAACAAACTATAAAAACTGCGGGCGAAACCCCAAAATAACGGACATACAAATAACTCTAATTAAAGCTGAAATAGAAAAAAACCCTGACACCACCCTTATGGAACTAATAGAAAAACTAGATTTATCAATAACAGAGTCAGGTCTTAGTAGACTGTTTAAAAAATTGGGTTTGACTTTTAAAAAAAGGCGCTTCATGCTAATGGGCAAAAATGAGCAGATGTCGTAAAAGAATGTCTAGATTGGTGTGAATTGCAAAAAACCTTGGATATGGAACAGTTTGTTTTTCTTGATGAAGCTGGGGTTAATTCTGCGATGACACGTCTTTTTGGTTGGGGATCAAGGCATGAGCGAGTGGAGGAGTATGTTCCTGATGCACGCTTTGAGCGTTCTACAATTTTGTCTAGTGTGCGTTTGTCGGGTGTGTGTGCTCAGGTGTCGTTTGAGGGTGTTTTAAATGGGGATCTTTTTGCTTTGTATGTCAAATATGTTTTAGCTCCGACTTTGAATGAGGGGGATGTATTGCTTTTGGATAATTTGTCGTCGCACAAGGTGGTAGGTGTGTTTGATCCTATCTATGAGTGCGGGGCTTTTGTTTGGTTTTTGTCGGCTTATTCTTCTGATTTAAATCCGATTGAGCTTTTGTGGTCTAAGGTAAAATTTGTTTTGAGAAAGTGTAAGGTTAGGTCTTTTGAAGAGTTGTAAGTGGCGTTAAAAATTGTGTTTGGTGCATTTACTCTTATGGATATTGAAAACTGGTTTAAACATGATGGATATGTAGTAAAACTTTAATCAAGTTGCTATAATAACAGCAGTTTTTTTCGTTTAACAGTCAACTATTGCCTGACTGCTGTTTTGAAGAATAGTTAGACAGTTTGTATTATCATAACATGGTGTTAGTGAAATAAAATTAATGCTAACTGTCTGATTTGTTCATCGAAAAAATGGGTTAAAACAAGGTGTACAAAATTTTGTTTTTTGTACGATTGTTGTTTTTGGGCGGGTTTTTGTTGTTTTGTTTGTGTTTTTTTGTTTTTGTTGGTTTATATTTTTATTTGGCTTTGTGTATTTTGTGGTACGGGATTTAAAGTGTCGTCGTCTTCAATTGAACAAGTTGATGGTAATCAGTGTTTACCTATTAATTATGCGCCTCTAGAGTTAGAGAAACAAGTTCGTGTGTTTTGGGTTAAGAATTGTATTCGTGAAAAGCTTGAGGCTCTGCGTGATTCGTCTGGTATTAAGGGGTGTCTTGGTTATGTGGAGGGTCCGCCTACGCTTAATGGTATTCCTCATATTGGGCATGCTCGTGGGCGTGTTATGAAGGATATTCGTTATAGGTGGAAGACTATGGAGGGTTATTATATGCCGTTTTGGGCGGGTTGGGATTGTCAGGGTTTGCCTGTAGAGTTAGAGGTGGAGAAACTTTTAGGGGTTCGTAATAAGCGTGAGATGCTTGAACGGGTTGGTATGGAGCGGTTTATAGCTGAGTGTAAAAACGCGATTATGCGTTATCATGCAATGTGGCTTACTGCGGATAGTTTGTTAGGTGTTGCTATTAATCAGGATAGGGCTTACTGGACTTATAAGGATGAGTATATAGAGCGTGAATGGCAAATTCTTAAGCGTGCTTGGGATCAGGGTTTGCTTGAGGAGGGTCATTATGTTGTTGCTTATTGTCCGGGGTGTCAGACTAGTCTTAGTAGTGCTGAGGTTGGTTATGAGGGTAGTTATAAAGAGGTTGAAGATCCCTCTTTTTATTTTAAATTCAAAGTATCCGGTACGGCGAATGAGTATTTTCTTGTTTGGACCACCATGCCCTTTACTCTAGTTACAGATACCATGCTTGCAGTTCAACCCGCGGCTCAGTATGTTAAAGTTCAAGTGGATTCTGAGATTTGGATAATGGTTAAGCAACGTGTTGAACCCGTTATGGCAGAGCTAGAAATTGTTAATTATACAGTGTTGCAGTCAGTTACGGGTAAAAGTCTTGAAGGGGTAGCGTATGATTATCCTTTAAAGGATATTATTCCTAAGCAGGTTGAAAATGAAAATAGGCATCCCCTAGTTCATAAGGTTATAGGTGAGGACTTTGTTGACGTAGACACCGCTACGGGTATTGTGCATCTCTCTCCCGGTAATGGTGAGGATGACTTCTGGGCTGCCAATCGTCGGGGTATTCCTATATTTGCGCCTTTTGATGATGATGTAAAATTTACCAAAGATGCAGGCGAAGTGTTTGCAGGTCTTTTTGCAAGAGCCGCCGATAATATTGTTGTAGACGAAATGCGTAGCCGCAATGCCGTTGTTGCCTTAAAGAAAACAAAACACGAATACCCTCACTGCTGGCGCAGTAAACATAAAATTGTTTGGTTAGCCCGTAAAGAGTACTTTTTACGCACTGATAAAATTAAAGATAAGGTATTGGAGGCCTTCCAAAAAGTCAATTACTTCTATGAAGAACCTAAAAACAGGTTTGCCGGTTTTCTAAACGAAGGCAAATCCTGGTGCATTAGCCGAGAACGCATTTGGGGCACTCCCCTGCCTATATGGGCCTGCACAGCCTGTGGCTATAAACATTTAGTAGCTAGCAAAAAAGAGTTAATAGATCTCGCCCAAGAACCTATACCGGCTGATTTTGAATTACATAAACCCTGGGTAGACCGTGTAACCATAAAATGTGCTAAATGCAGCGGCGTTATGAAACGTGAGGACTTTGTTTTAGACACCTGGCACAACAGCGGCGCCTCACCCTATGCCCGATTTACTGATAAAGAAGTAAACCAATTCATACCCGCCGACTTTTTAACAGAGGGCATTGATCAAACACGTGGCTGGGCTAACTCTTTACTTCTAGAGCACGTTATACGCACAGGCAAGGCAGAGGCGCCATATAAGGCCTTTCTTTTTCAAGGTCTAACTCAGGACTCTAAAGGCCGAAAAATGAGCAAAAGCCTGGGCAACTTTATAGAAACAAACAAACTTTTAGAAAATAACAGCGCAGACCTCTTCCGATATTACATGATGCGCAAATGCAGCCCCTTAGACTTTATGAATTTTGACCTTCAAGAACTAAGCCGACGCAGCTATCAAGTCCTCTCAACACTATATCACCTAAGCCGCTTCTTTTTACAAAACGCACAATTCGACCAATTCAACCCTACAATATACAATATAGACTGGGTTATAAAAAACAATAAACTTCAACCCGCTGACCAATGGATGCTCTCCAAAATGCAACAAAAAATTCAACAATACACTGAAAACCTAGAAAAATGCGAATTCAACACCGCCCTAGCTGAACTTGATGATTTTGTAATAGAAACCCTAAGCCGCCTATATGTACCTATAATAAGAAAAGAACTCTGGACTGATGATCCTCAAACAGCCGAACGACGCCAAACAATATACGCCCTTCTATATCACACCCTAAAAACCGTAACCCTACTCTTCAACCCTATAACACCATACCTAAGTGAAATGCTCTACCAAAAAATCTATCGACAACTCGAAACTAACTTGCCTGAATCTGTAAACTTTGAAAAATGGCCAACTATAAACAAAACACTTCACAACCCAAACATAGAAGACGCCTTTGACACCATGTTAAAAACAGCCTCCATATCATACGCAACCCGACAACAAGGCAAACTCAAACGCCGATGGCCCCTAAGCAAAGCAATAATAACCGCCCCACAAAAAACCCTAGAGGCCCTACAACAACTAGAAACAATCTTTATAGACCTAATAAACGTCAAAACAATAGAATACTACACTACAACTCCAAATTATACAAACACAGAAGACTGGGTATACACACAAGAAAACGACATAACCATACATTTAAGCAAACAACGAGACGAAACCCTACTAGGTGAGGGCATCATGCGCGACCTAGCACGACGCATACAAGCCCTCCGCAAAGAAATAGGCTTCACACCAACTGACATCTTAGAAGCCGCACACATAGCAGAACTCGATACCGAATCCATGCAACTACTAACACCATACCTTGAAGAAATGGCCACCTTAACACGCACAAAAAAAGTCCACCTACACAATAACACAAATGAAATACAAAACACAAAATGGCACGAATCCGAACTCGACGGCAAAAAAATACACATAACCATCCACTAACCCCCTTTCTAAACATCCAACTCTTCCACTCTGCAACCTTATATTGACTGCTTATTGCAGTAACGCTCTTTTTTACTTCAAAAAGTGAACTATAAAATAAAAAAAGCTAATCAACAAGTTTTAAATTATCTGATAGTTTGCGTTTTTCCATTAAATCGTGTCAAAGCTTATTTGTCCATTAAACATTATCTCTTGTATGTTCAGATTTCTATCCGGCGCACCTAAAAGAC
>WQSY01000128.1 GCA_009787585.1 Candidatus Bathycorpusculum sp.
GTTGTCATTTGAACCCACAGATTCAAATGCTATAGTGAATGTTTTATGTTTTTCTAATTTCAAAAAACTAGTTTTGGTTCCGGTTCAGCCGGGTTAGGGATAAGAAAAATATTTTCAGAGATTTTACAAAATATGTTAGCTTAAGTATAGTTGGAATGCTATGCGTTTCTATCTATATACTTGCTGATACCTTCTTTATTTCCATAGCTCTAGGACCAAATGGCCTTACAGCGTTGAACCTCTCCATTGTAGCCTTTACCCTTGTACATGGATTTGGCTTAATGATTGGCATAGGCGGCGCAACAAAGTATGCTATACAAAAAAACAAGAATGAAAATACTAACACGATATTTACTCATTCTTTAATTGCAGGCATGTTGATAGCCCTACTCTTTGTCGCTATAGGCATATTTTTCACTACCCCCTTAGCAAAAGCGCTTGGTGCAGACTTTACCATTTTACCGTTAGCTTCCGTATACATACGGACTATACTGTGTTTTGCGCCTGTTTTTGTATTAAATAACATATTAATTGCTTTTATCAGAAATGACAATAACCCCAAGCTCGCTATGGCCGGTATGATTACGGCAAGCTTTTCAAACATTGTTCTAGACTACCTCTTCATATTCCCTCTATCCATGGGCATGTTTGGCGCTGCTCTTGCTACAGGGCTTGCATTTACCCTTAGCATAACTGTGTTGTCTACACATTTCTGGACCAAGAACAACAAATTTAGTTTACACAAATGCGGAATTAAAATTAAAGAAATGACACACATGTTTTCTTTAGGTTCTTCGGCTCTGGTTAACGAGTTAGCGTTTGCCGTTTCTCTAATTACCTTCAACCTTGTCATTTTAAAAATAGCGGGCAATATAGGTGTAGCCGCATTTGGTATAGTTGCAAACATTGCCCTAATTGTTATATGCATATTTACGGGAGTGGCACAAGGAATACAACCTTTAATAAGCAAAGGACATGGCAGCGGAGTTAACACTTTAGTAAATCATACCTTGAAATACGCTATAATAACAGTAGTTACAATAGCTCTTGTTATATACGGTATAGCATTTTTTAACACAGCTATCTTTGTATATGCTTTCAACAGCAACGCAGATGCAGCGTTAGCTTTTCTTGCAACAAACGGAATACAGCTTTATTTTGTTGGCTTAATTTTTGCAGGAATAAATTTTGTTGTAGCCGCTTATTTTAGTGCTATAGGCAACGCAAAAATAGCTGTTATTATCTCTCTCCTACGTAGCTGCGTGATAAGCATTCCCCTAGTGATTATTTTGGGCACAGTATTGAAAATGAATGGCATATGGCTTTCTTTTATATTTACAGAATTGATTACTAGCGCTATATCTGCTGCATTTCTTTATAAAAAACTGAACATAAACTGTTTTTCGAAAATTTAGGTTAATAATAAAAGATGAGGCTTTTTATTTTAGCCTAAACAGCGTCTGATTTTTGCGGCCTCTATTAGTGATGCGCGTGCTTCTGTTTCTTCACCTTCAAGGTAATTGATTAAAAAGTTGTTAGTATAGTTCTCGTGTTTTCGGTGCTCTAATGTTCGTGGGCCTAGTTTTATGTCCATTTTTTCTTCTACTGTTTTCAAGTCTGCAAGAATGCGTGTTAATGCTAATCGTAAGTTGTCGACATCCATGTTTGCACGTTTGGCAACACGTGGATGCATTTCCATTAACATGTTTACGTTTTCCCAGCTGACATAACCGCTGACACTGTTATAGTTATGTTTCAAATTAACATATGTTTTAATTAACGTGCTAAATTCTATGTCTGTTAGATCTTCTAAAGCTTTTGCACCTATGAATTCTGGTGGAACGCCTATACTATAGAGTGCGGCTGCAAATGGAATTGCTCTTGGTAAGCTTACACCGGCAACGCTTCGACTGTAGCCAAATAGACCTATGTGTAGTTTTCTTGCTCGACGTTGCGGTACATATGGTGAGAGACAGTTTACCAGAGGTGCTAGCACTTCGGCCACGCATTCATATTGCTTTTTGCATTTATCCAGTATGTTATCAAGTATTTTTTCTTCTTCAGGTAAAATTGGATCTGGCTCTCCGTTTGGTAAGCGGCTGTTTAAAGTTTTTACAAGCTCTTGTACTTGCTCTAGGGGGTAGTCATATCGTGCTGCCGATTGAACAGTAACTGTTGATACACCTTTGTATTCTCGCAGAAAATGTTCTACATTTGGCGGTGAGAGATGTCCCCGGAAGGGTTTAGAGCCAACACCCAGAATAGGGTGTATGGCAACGTTTTCTTGTTTTTCAAGTTTTTTAAGTTTATATAGACCAATTTTTGAGAGTAACGCCGCGCAAATTAAACCATAGTTCAATGCTGGATCTGAACGGGCTATAAATACGCGCATATGTTTAGGTTTAACTATTTTAATGTAGGGTTTTATAATATTGTCTACATTGTAAATGCTTTTAAAGTCCTCAACTAATGGTATAACATTTATACTCTTAGGGTTTGTTGAACCAACCCATTCTTTGGCTTTAGTGTTCTCATCTAGTTGAGCTTCTTCATCGTGAACTATGGCGTTTTTGTAATAGTTATATAACCAAATTGGTTCTTTGTCATCTGTTGTGAAGGGTAAAATTACTTCAAAGATAGGTGTGACATCTTTTTTGTAGAAACTGGTTGCAGCATCATATGCCATGGGAATGTTTTGCAGAGTTTCTGTTACAACTTTTTTTTCTATAGCCTCAATTTTAGGGTTAGGAATACGATAAGTTAAAAACTCATCTCTGCCTACAAGATGATTTTCAAAGAACTTCCAGTGTTTATCCATTAATTTACGAAGAACCCTAGTGTCTACGTCTTTGCCTTCGCTGTCCCACATGACTTCTTGGCAGCCCAAAGTTTCGTAAGCGTAATAGGCCTCAAATACTTCGGCGTTACCATCAATTACTGGAGCTTTACACCATTCAGGCACATTTACGTTATCAGGATGCTGAGTTGACATAGTCTTGGGAATATTTACCTCAATTTTCATAGATAGTTTCATCTCTTCAAGTGTTCAAACACTGCAATAACCAAATGGAAACACACTCAACTATTTCAATTTTAGTATGCAATTAGCTTTTTACAAAATGATTTTATCCGCTTTAACGTGCCGTAGAGCACATATTTTTTTGAAACTCTTAGGCCAGACAAAATAGTGCGTTACATCTGATAACTATTAATGGTCACGTGCAAATAAAATGGTGTAAAGAAAACAAGGTATGAGATATTTAGGTGCCAACAGATTCCGTTTACATGTTTTTCTGTTCATAAATTGTTGTTTGTTTCCCATTTGTGTAAACTTAAAAAGTTAGTGTCAAATATTACATCTGATTTGTATGGCGCAAAATAGGAACCGCAGATTTGGTGTCGATTTAGCTGATTTTATACTGTTGGTTCTATACAAAGAGGGTGCCCAATCTATTGAGCAGTTAGAAGAAAAAGATGCGTTGCAGACTATTCGATTTATCGATTTTGACAGGCGTGTTCGGCGTAGTCGACGTTATAGAGGAGACAAAAACCAGCTAAGCGTAGCTGCAGTATGTCATAGTTTTCTATGTAAGGACTGGGTAAAATTTGACGTTCAAGCAAAGTATGAGTTAACTGATATAGGTAAAGTTGAGGCAGAGCAAATAGTTAAAAACTTTGAGGAGACTGCCACTAGATTTGAAACACGGTTTTTTAGTCCATCGGCTGCTGCCAAAAGTACTACTGTGCGTTATGCTGCTGTGTCTGTTCTTAAAATGGTTGCAGGTTTGATTAGTGGTAGTGTAGGTTTAATTGCCGATGGCGCAGATACTGTAGTGGATACAGTGGCTTCAGGGGTTGTTTGGGCAGGTATAAAATTTAAGAAAGAAGTTATAGGCACTATAACCATTATTGGTTTGCTATTTCTTGCTGCAATAATCTTGTTTTACCACTCAGTTTCATCTATCTATAAAGTTTTTGCTGGTACTTTTCAACCTATGACCATGCCATACATCGTTATAGCTGTTGAATTGATCGCTATGCTTGTAATGTTTACACTCTCTGCTTATCAACGTCTTGTAGGCAAAAGAAGTAAAAACCTCGCCTTAATCTCGTTATCTATAGACTCTAAAAACGCCGTTTACTCCGCTGCCGCCGTTATAATAGGCGCTGTCTGCTCCATATTTGGTACATACTGGGTTGACGCAATTGTTGGAATATTTATCGCAATACGCATTACCATTGACGGAATCAATTTAATTCACGAAACCACCAAAACACTAAAAGGAGAAACAATAGATTTCTCCAAATTTGAACTCCCCTTTGAAAAACAAATAAACCAACGCCACACCACCACTTTCCAACACTGGATAATGTATACCATACACAAAAACAAAATAAGCACCAAAAAAGAAATTGTTACATCACTAAAGAAAACATTCCAACACAGTTATCTATCTCCAATATTTACCGGACCCACCATAGGTGAAGACACAAATTTTGACACAAAATTCGACGAACTCATAACACCCCTAATCCAAACAGAATACTTGACAGAAAACAATAATTCCTACAAACTCACCGACAAAGGACAAACATACATCCAAGAGACAATCAACAAAATACGCTACAAACAAACTAACCCTAACCAAACAAACAATCATCCTAACTCTTAAAACATTGAGCCTCCACGTCAAACGCATGAAAATTTAGTGAAAAAGTCAGACCAACTGTTTTAACCGCCAACTGAATAAATAGATAAAAACATAACTAATAAAGTTTATTAAAT
>WQSY01000129.1 GCA_009787585.1 Candidatus Bathycorpusculum sp.
ACATGCAAGAGAAGAAACTGGCGTTTTTAAGCCTTTAATGCTGTTTTACGCCTTTTTAAGACATTTTGATTATCGTAGGTATAAAAATTCGGGAATTTAGGATTGATAACTTGATTGCTTGGATGATGCCAACTTTTTTTAAATTGTGTGTTACTTCGTGTTTGAGATGAATAAAAGGGGTGTGGATTGTTTGTGTTTGGGTTGGTTATGAGTTTTTGTGTAGTGTTTAAATGTTAATTGTGATGTGTTTTTTAAAAACAGGGGGTCGCCTATTTCTGAGGTGGTTTGCCCCGTTCTTTTACAATTTAGAGCCCATTTTGGGATTATTTTGTTTTTCTGGATAGGGTATCTTTTCCATGCTGATTGTATTTTTATCTGTATTTGACTCTCAGTGAAAATGAGCCTGAGGATAACTCTTTTTTGTTAGGGTTTAAAATTTCAGGTAATTTTGTCCAGAAACTGAGTTATGCACCGTTTATGTATCGCACTTAACAACATTTACGTGAACTAAATACGTACAAATTTTGTCTTAACAAGCCTACCTATTACCGTTTGTCTGTAAACGCAACTATTTGATTTAGTTATTTGAACCATTGTTCTAGTGATGTTTTACTTTTTTGTTTTTTACTTCCTGTTTCTATGCGTTCAAGGGTTTTTTGTATGCGTTCTTCTGAGAATTCTTTTTCTCCGCAGAGAAAGTCAATGATGCCCTGGTGATTGGGGTTTTTCCATTCAATTTTATAGTTGTCTGAGACTTTTGGGTTAAGAAAAATATCTCTTATTATGTTTGGTTCAACTGGAAACGTAGCGTTTTTGATGTGTGGAATTGCGTTTTCTAAAGTGTTATGTTCTTGTATTAGTTTAAGTGCGGTTTTTGGACCTAGCCCTTTTATGCCGTTGGGGTTAAAGTCTGTGCCAATTAGAATACCTACGTCCACAAGTTGTTCATAGTTTAGTTTGCAGAAATTTAGTGTTTTAGATAATTCTGTTATTTCAGGTGTAATTTCCATATACATGTTTTTGTCCGGTATTTTGCGTCTGCCTGAAATAGTAACGTTGCGTAACAGTTTGGGTGCTCCAAAAAGTAGGCTGTCATAATCCTGACTTACACAGTAATCTGTGTCGCCTTTTTTGGTCATGTATGCAGCTTGGGCTTCTCCTTCTCCGGGAGCTTGAACCCATGGTAAACCCATTAATTCTAATAATTTTATGCTATCCTCTAGCATGTAATCTTTCATAGTTGTGGTAGCTTGCGCGTATTTGCGCATTTTAACGGTGTCTCCTTCTGCGGCAGCTTTTTCGTATTCTGCTACAGCTTGTATTTTGATCTGTTTTCGTCGTTCAATTTCTGCTGCTTTAAGTGCTGGTGACTCACCGTCTAAAATGTAGACGGGTTTTAAGCCTCTCTCAACAAGATTGCCTGTGCGGTAGAATAGTCCGCTTAAATGACTGGTAATTTTTCCTGTGCTATCTTTAAGTGGAGTGCCGTCTGGTTGTCGTATGCTGCTTAGAAATTGGTAAATAGCATTGTATGCGTCTATAGCTATTATTTTACCACTCAAGTCTTCTAGTTTTACAGGATTTTTTGGTATTAAATCTTTAAAGTTTACGCCCAAAAATGGACCCTCTCTAAAATAAAGTGATAGTTAATTAATAAATTTACTTACCTCTCTAAAAATTCAATTCAAACAGTTCTACTGTGTAATTTCTACTTGTATGTTGTATAGCTGGTATTTGAAGAGCTCCTGGTGTTGGTGCTCCTTGTGTGCCTGTTATTTTGTCGCAAATACAAAGGTGTCACGATTCGTATATATGCAGGTTGCTATTTTTTTAAACTTGTGTCGTTTAGTTGAATTAGACTAAAAACATGTGTTTTTTTAAGCATAGCAAATATAAGGAACCCTTGCATTAGAAAGCGCAAGAAGTGTTAGCAGTCATGACAGAAAGAAATGTATTATCTATGGTAACCTGCACAAGTTGCGGAAAACCAATTGCGCCGGGATCAGAATCAACAAAGTTTCTGTGTCCAAACTGCGGTGAGATGCAAATAAAACGTGACGGAAAATGCCGCAAATTTGGTCGTCTCTACAAGTGTCCAAAATGTAGTTTCCAAGGACCATAACTAATACTGTTTGGTGACTTTTTATGGGCGCTATTCTTGTAACATACAAAGTTTTTCCCGAAGACATCGTGGAAAATTTTGATCCTCTAAAAACTGAAATTGTAAAAATTCTTCCCACTGTCGCTAAAGTTGAGGGTTGGGGCGAAGAGCCTGTTGCTTTTGGCTTAGTAGCTTTACTTGTTCAAATACGCTTTCCAGAAGATGTTATGGGCGTTGTAGACGAGTTCGAAGTTGCTATGTCTAATATTAAAGGTGTAAGTCAAGTTCAGACTTTTCAAATTCGCAGAACTAGTAAAGACTTTTAACCTTAACTTTTTATTTATACTACTATATTGCTTTTTATTATTGTAACGTTATTGTTTGGAGAAAAAGTTGTGATGTATCTTGTCTGATTTAGCTAGCAGCTGTGAGTATCTAAGTCTTGATAAAACTTGTACCGTTTTTAATGATGCCTCTAAAGCAAAAACTAGCAGACAATTGAATTGTAAAAATGACTTGAAAACTATGTGTTGTTATCTTTGCATTTTTAGATTACACTGTCCTATTAACTGCACGTATCTAGGACAGTCTGAAAACTATGCGAAACCAAAATCTATACCCAAAGATACTCTAGCATGTACTGTTGATAAAACTCTTAAAGATGAGCCCTTACCGCTTGAAAGCATACCTGTTGCTTTTTGTTTTTCTTGTAACGTAGAAATGGCATGGGCCAAAACTCAGTTTGCTGTAGAACATTGGAGTGGAAATAAACCTTCCTTAATTGGCGATAAATTATTGCCTGTTACGGTACTTTTATGTTCTAAATGTGGCAAAATTGAGTTTAAAGCTAATTTAGCTAAAAAAGAGGAGCATGTGTAGTATATGGTTCACCGTAGAGTTCGTGGTGGAAAATTTAAAATCAAACATGTAGACGAACCTTGCCCTGTAGAAGTAGATCAAGAAATAGCTGTAACTATAATTGATCTAGCCCCTAACGGTGATGGACGCTTAAACATTCGAGGTTTTAGTATACTTGTACCTAAAGCTAAACCCCGTGATAGCGTAAAAGTCAAAATAGTTAGTGTTAACGAAAAATACGCTGTTGGTCAAATAATTCCGTAAAATAACTATCAGCTATGCTACAACTCTATGTAACTATGTTACATTATGTTTCTGTTAGTATCGTTTAAAACGGTTTTTCTATTTAACTGATATTTTGTTTTCCTATTAACCTGAAATCCCGTGAAATTATATCTATCAGGGGTCAACTCCTAAAGCAGTGTAAAGACTCTGCTTCTGAGTTATCTCACCAAAATACGACGTCTCACTTGGCAACTGAAACTGTCAATAACATCAGCTCATAAACCCTCCGGCACAGCATTTTTTTAAACGAACACGTCTTATCCATATCACGATTCACATACGAGAGATAAATCAAACCAACAAACTGCAAAACAATTTTTTCTCCAAATACTCCTCCGACGACACCAACACACGTCACATATTAAGCCTTCAAATCATAAAACGTCTTCTCAACCAAATCCTTAGAACGATAAACCTCAACCTCACAGCATCCATCACCCTATGGCAACAACGCAAAAAACTTAAAATCCTATGCCAAATCAATCACAGACGTCTATGCTCAACAAAGAAATCACCACAGCTTTTAAACTATTGAGATGTGAACAAAAGCGAGTTATTGAAATATCGTAACCAATTTAACAATCTTCAACATAATATGTATCTATGAAATCCATAACGCTCAAGACACGTCATTTAGTTATAATTGCAGTGTTTATAGTGGTAATAGTTGCAGGGGCATATTTTATAATAACTACCCAAAATCATGACAATTCTGGACATGATAAGTCAGGTTTTGTATTGGATGAAAACGCCAAAAATTACACAGGAGCCGACCCGATAAGCAGGTCAGGAGATGTGCCAGGCATAAAAATCCCTGGTTATGATACAGTAACATTACCTGCAAACACTAAAAATGTCAAAATGATACTGCTCAACCCAGAGGGTAACCCCTGTTACTTCACATTTGAGCTTATTGTGAAGGGCGAAACGTATTACCTTTCGAACTTGGTTGAACCTTCTAAGTGCATTGAAGATTTAACGCTGACTAAACCTTTAGCAAAAGGCGAATATAAGGCCACATTGCAAATCCGCGCCTATTCACTGGATGAAAATTATACAGTCATGAACGGTGCAAATGTAGAATTCGATTTAAATGTTATCTAACCAACCAAATTCTAAAACATAAGCAAGCAAAAAATATAAATATGCTATGCTTCTAAAATAGATGTAATTAAACAGGTGCAATGTGTCATGAAAAAAATTATAAGTATTATTCTTGCGGTTACACTACTAATGTGTATAGCCGTTCCAGTTCTTGCAGATAACACGCATCAATCTGAACTTTCATTTACTCTCGAAGTAGCCAAACCAAGCTACACCATAACCGTTCCCGCATACTTTGGCGAATTCTTTATTTGTGAACAAAATTTTACTACAGGCTATGAAATCAATACATACCGTTCTGAACTCTTAACTTGACCCACAATGCTGGTTTTTACTTTTTAGTATAGCGTGTTGTTGTAGGTGCGTTTGTGTTTTACGTGTTTTTTTGCGGTTGATAACATGGGTC
>WQSY01000130.1 GCA_009787585.1 Candidatus Bathycorpusculum sp.
GCATATGTATAATTATGGAAATTATACACAGGTTTTGTTTTGCTAAAAAGGCATTTTTAAGCTAATTTTCAGAAAATGACCTCATTTTTCAAATATCTTCGACACATATGTATAATTACTACGGGATTTTAGGTCACATCATTGTCTATGTCTGCAGTGTTATCTGAAATCTCGCCACCTGATCGGTTAAACGCGCCACTGTAGCATACGCCGCCACCATTTTGTAGTGCTGTATTACCAGAAATTGTGCCCCCAGACATTTCAAAACTCTTAACAGAGTACACACCACCGCCACTTTCAACAGTATTGTTAATAATTTCGTCACCAAACATTTTAAATGCTCCAGCGTTGTACACGCCGCCACCACAATATGCTCCAATGTTATTAGAAATTATGCCTTCATACATTTCAAAAGTGCCAAAGTTATTTACACCACAACCACCTCTGCCAATGTTATTAGAAATTTCTCCGTCAATCATGATAAATGTGGCATAATAGCCTACCATAACTCCGTGAACATCAAAAATATCGTTATTATCATCTACCGCGTGAGTTACGATAATGCCATTAATTTTTAATGTGCCACCGCTTTTATCGTTATCACCATACTCAACATAAATAGTATCACAACGAGCGGAGCTAACTAGTTTAAAAAAACTCTTCTGTGCTGTTACTTGACAATGTAATGTCTGTGCCACGGGGAATTATAAGGGTTCCTTCGGTGAGGTAAATGTCTCCATCTAAAATAATGTTAACAGGTTTGTTAATTCTTGTAGTATTAACAGCCTTTCTAAGTTCTGTCTCGCTTTTAACGTGAATAGGTCCTTTACCAGCTATCAGAAACCATGTAAAAACGATAAGTGAAGAAGCCAACAATACGATAACCATTATAGAGGCAGTTAATAGAAGGTCTTTACGTGATTTATGAGACCTAACTCTAACCTGCTTAACCATTCACATATTCACTTTACATGACATAACTAAATAGAATATATAAATGTGTATGTTGCTTTTTGCATCAACAAATTCATTTTTAACAGATTTTTAGCTATATTCATTTTTACATGGAGCCAGAAAAACATTAAACAAAGCAAGTAACCATAAACAACGCACCTGACAAATAGTAGCAGCAAAAAAGTTATACGGAGCGTTCGCGTCGCAGAAAATCGCCTAAATCTAACACGTTAGTTACGGCTAAAGCGTTTTTATCTGTCTGCTGTTCTATTCCTGCCATGGCTTTGCCAAATCCTAGGCATTCGTTATACTCGTTTAGTACTAAAACGTGGCAGTTTTTCTGTATTTTGCCGTATGTTTTTAGTATGCCTTTTCGTAAGATATCTCGACCGCAGATAAATAGCCAAGCGGCTTTTTTGTCAATAATTATGCGGTTAGCGTCTTGAGTGGTTATCATGGAGAGTAAATTAAAGCTGGGGAAAAATTTGCCTGTTCGGATTTTGCCTAGGTAAAGTCCTGCAGAGAAAAAGTCGTCTTTAACTATTAAGGGTTTGACTTGGTTATTTAATAGGAAAAAACGTCCCTCGCGTTCAACTATTGCGTTTTCGTTGAAAACGATTTTTACGCCGAATTGTGTTACAAACTCTGCAATGGTCCTAGTTCTCATGGGGGCACCTTGCGAGTTTGCATATATAGAAGCCTTGTGTGGTGTTGGGCCAAAATCTGCGGCTGTGCGTAATTGAGGGGTCTAATTGTTTTCCAAATACGTTTGTTAAGCCAGATGTGCCGGGACAGGTAATTTTGACTGGTTGTATGTTTAATTTTTGTATGGCCCAGTTTATGTTTAATTCGTTTTCTTCGGGTTCTAGGGAGCATGTTGAGTATATGATTTCGCCATTGTCTGTTAGGCATTCTGCGGTTTTCATTAGTATTTCACGTTGTAAACGGGCGTTTCGTTCTATGTCTGTTTGGGTGCGGTTTTGGAACCAGTTGTTGTCAGAGGCAAAATTGCCGCTGCAGGGTGCATCAACAAGGATGCAGTCAAATTTTAGACCTAGTTTTGGGCTGTTTCGAGCGTCTAGTTGGTAAACTATGGTGTTTGTAACGTGGCAACGCTCTAAATGATTAGTTAAAGCGGCTAAGCGTTGTTTGTTTATATCTAACGCCACTATGCTGCCTGTGTTGTCCATAGCATTG
Organism: Candidatus Bathycorpusculum sp.; assembly: GCA_009787585.1. Taxonomy (GTDB): domain Archaea; phylum Thermoproteota; class Bathyarchaeia; order Bathyarchaeales; family Bathycorpusculaceae; genus Bathycorpusculum; species Bathycorpusculum acidaminoxidans. The sequence goes on from WQSY01000130.1 coordinate 2,152, forward strand.
GCTAATTGTACCGTTTTTCCGCCTGGAGCGGCAGAGGCGTCAAGTACGCGTTTACCTCTAAGATTAGAAAAGAGTGACACTGGAATTTGTGCTGCTGCCTCTTGAATGGAGTATAATCCAAGCAGGTACTCCGCGGTTGCGCCTGCAGAAACTTTTGAGTTACAGACCCAAAAACCCGAGGACAAAAAATCAATAGTCTCCAAGTTCAACCCTAAACTTGAAAGTCGCAAAACCAAATCCTGCCGACCTATACTATTACTGCTGCTATTTAATTGATTAAATCGTATAGCCTGTCGCAGATTAACGGGTCTATATTTCCAGCCCAGTTGCTCGTAACGGCTTACAAAAAATTCTCGGCCCGACATTACACTTAAAAGATAAAAAGAAAAATAAAAACCTTCCATGAAATAATTCAACAACAATCGACAGGGTTTTTGCCGCAAATCCTAAAAAGCAGTATACATAACATAATTGGGGAAAGCTTTTGAAACGCGTGGAAGTTCGTATAAAAACGTCATTTGGTGAGGTTGTTATTGCAAATGATAGCCCACAAGAACTTTTAGATAGTTTAGAGGCGGTGCCAGAGGATTTTGTGGAAAAAATATCCAATTTTGTTTCAGATCATTTAACACCTTCAAAAGCGCAGTTAAAAGGCATTATTGAATATACAACAGATGGTCCAGTTATTGTAACTAGAGAAAACTTGACTCATTATGAAGCCGTAGGTCTAATTCTCTACGCCTCAGATGAACATAAAAATACTGTTACACAAGTACAAAAACTGCTAGAATTGAGCAACATTAAATGTATGGTTCCCGCGCGTTTAAATGAAATGACCAAACGGGGTCAAGTTTTTAAACCAGAGACAAACAAGCCGGAATTTAAATTAACCATACAAGGCGAAAAATGGATTCAAGAAAAAGTATTAACGGTACTTAAAGAAAAAATGAATTAACCAATTTTTTATTTAACACAAAGAAAGATAGAATTTTGACAAAAAGAGGAAGGAATTGTTAGGCTTATTGCTGTTGTTGTTAGATTTGTTTTCCGCAGTTTGCGCAGAATGTGCCATCGGGTGCAACTGATGCGCCGCAGTTTGGACAGAAATTAGCTTTAGAATTGCCAGCTGATGTCGGTGATTGTTGTGGTGCTTGTGGGGACTGTGTATAGCCGTATGGTGGAGGTGGTGCATTGTAACCGTATGGTGGAGCGGAATAGTTGCCTGTACTTGTTGGAGCTACTTTGAGTGTAAAGAAGCCAATTGCTGCAATTATAAAGCCAACCCAAATGAGGAGGAAGCCAACAATAAGTATTGAGAGTATTGCACCTATCCAGATTAGTGAGCCTGCGGTACGGAACAAGTTTTCGCCTGAACGCTCAGCTAATGCGTTAAAGCAATTTCTAATGTATTTTGCAGAAGCTATTGCGAATATGAAAGCTGCGATAATAATAGGTATACCTATTAAAATCAATAATGTAGATACGCCGACAAAAAATAGAATCCAACTGATTATTAACAGAATTCCACCTGTAACTAAGCCGTTGTAAACGCGGTCGTCTTTGTAGTGTTCAGATAGACCCTTCATGCCTATCATGAAAAGAATTATACCAACGATAGAGCCAAGTATTAATGAGCCTACACCTGCTAAAATTTTGCTTGTTTCAACTGTTGTCATTTAGTTTATTCACTAAAATGACATTTACACACGTTAAGATAAAAACTTTTACATGTAAAAAGCGCTAAACATCCAATTTTTTGGCATATATAGAGTCAAGCATGACTTAAAGCAAATTACATAGACATTAATAGTTTTTCACTAGAAATAAAAATAAAACACAATTAATCATGACAACAAGTCACTTTTTGGTAACAGACTATGCAAATCAGTCTATCAAAGTGATAACACATTCCTAAATTGATAGAAGAAAACTGCAAAAACTGTTGCGCATTAAATTGTTAATAAGCCTTTGCGTCTTAGGGTTTCTGCTTGGGCGTGTGTGTATCGCCAGACAACATCGCCGCGAGTGTCAGTTTGAAAGTCCCATGGGGCAACTATAACTATATCGCTTTCGCGTATCCAAACGCGTCTTTTCATTTTGCCACATATCCGGCATAAACGATCTGCACCGTCTTGACATTTAACTTGAATACGATCAAACCCAAGAAGCTTTGTAACTACTCCTAAAACTTCCCCTTGACCAGGATAGACTAACTCACTAATTTCGCCTTCATTTAAGACTTTCTTCTTTCCCAAACAATAACCTCAAATTATTTTAAGTGAATATAAACAAGTTACTTAAAAGGATGCTCATTGAAAATAACACTTTTAAAGAGCCAACAAATTCTTTACAACAGAAAAACGACAATAAAACAGATAAACACAACAACATAACAAATTGAGATACACAACTTTTTTTAACAAGGCAACAACCATTTAGTATCTTACGAGTGAAATTCTTTGTAAATCGCACAGAAAATTAAATCAAGCTATTACTCCTGCCAGTGTAGGAATTACAACAAGCTCCCTAAGCTT
>WQSY01000131.1 GCA_009787585.1 Candidatus Bathycorpusculum sp.
CATTCAACATGAAATACGTCATAACTGAGTTATTATTTGCGCAAACGCGTTAAAACAGACGCGTATACATGTATACTACAAAAACAGCGAGAAATCAGGTTAAAGATAGTTAAGGTTTTTAAGAGCAGATTTGATCTTGAATTTTTGTAATTTTAATTTTTTTCTCCCTTAAAAAATTTGATATTTTTACATCTGAAAAAAGGAATGGAGAAATTAGCAGATTTAAACCTTTGGTTCTATAGGGCTTTGGGACAAAATTATTGGTTTTCTTTGTTTAGGGTTTTTTCATCTTCATGCGTTAGTGTGATATCTCTTGTGTATACTTCTGCGTTGTATTCCTTTAGAAAGTTCAAAACTTTTTCTAAATCAGACTCTAGTATAATTATGACTCCGCGTATGAGTTTAATGTGTGTTATGTCTTCCATTAGACCGTGTCGGTGGTGTTTGTATTTGCCTTTGTGGTTGGTTGTGTCTTGGCCGTAGAATTTTTGCACAAATCGGTTGATAAAGGTTGGACTGGTTTTCTCTACATTTTCTGTATTTTTGTAAACACGAAAAACCACCCGTTTACCTTGCATAGTTATACCTTTGTTTATCTTGTACATTAATTTTGTATGCATTATTAACACACATAACATTATAAACCTGACGCCCATAAATACAATAGGCGAAGCAAACACGACAACAACCGAAATCTTTGAACTAACAAATGTTCCCGTTGCGGATTTGGGGCACGAGTTTGGGCCGGATGCTACGGGTCATGCGACTTCTTGTAAGCAGAACTATGGAACCGATCGTGCTAAAGATCAAACAAGCAAAGGTTACGAAAAGGCTCTTTACGTGGTGGGTCTTATCACTACAACGAACAGTGTTACTTAATGCAATATTATGTGAGCTGGTTCGGGTGTTTTTGATAGATATTGATTAAGAAAAGCAAGGTTGCGCTATGGTTTTACGGGTAAAATAAGCTGTAATGGATGTAATTTGACGTAGCGTTCGTTGTAGTGTTAAGTACAAGGTTATTGCGGTTTTCATATTTGCAGATGGGTCTACGGATCATGAATCACTCTATTTTGAAAAATTACTACGTGAGACGGCTATGCGGTATGGTCGGTTGGGTTTGGTTGTTGGGGATGTGGCGTATTTGTCGTGGGTTAATTGTGGTTTAGTGGTTGCGTTGGGTGTGGTGTCGCGTTTTTATCCCAAGAAGGGCACTGCGCTGTGTCAAAAGGGTAGTAGTGTTGTATGGTGTAAAATGTTAGAAGTTTTGGTTTTGGATTCGCAAAAGTGGTTTGAAGGTTATCATAAACGTTCGAACGTTGAGGGTTGTTTTTCAATTCTAAAGCGAGACAGTCATTTATCGTTACGTAAAAAGCTTGATGAACGCAAAGAGCAAGAAGCCTTCACCTGCGATTGTAACCTAAACATAAAACGATTATGCTACCTAAACTATTTAGAAACCGTAACTCGCTGTTTGCAACCCATATTTCTCGTGAATCGTTCATTGAATAACGCCCCATTTTTGTCTATTTTACGTTTTAAGTCACAATATGGATTGTGAAAAAAGCCGATAAACAACACAACTAACACAATTCGTAACCCATATGTAACCCACATGTCGTTTGTGCCACCAACCTTCGAAAAACAATTCCCAAAGAAAAGTATCAAAAAGCATCTCACACCACACAACCATGTAAATGTTTTTGAAAAAAAGTTTACAAAACAAAGGTGTTAAACAAGCGATTTTTGTTAAAGAAGCATTTTTTGAACATATGAAAAACAGAGCTTATCGTTGAGAAATATAACGAGAACATTTCTACATCGTCAATGACAACAAGAATTCCCTAACAGTTTCCAATCCAAAACCTATGGGTTACACATGACGAGTTACGGTTAGAAAATATAAATGCAAGAGAAAGCTGGCACAAATAATATTGTCACAAAGCCTGATTTTAGCTGTATGACAATTTTTTGATCTGTTTCTATCTAGGGGTTAAAGAGTGATGTGGAGGGATAGGTGCGGTCAAGGGTTATAATTGTGGGCATGTGGTCAATTATTGTTGGGATTTTTTGTTCTGCCTTTCAAGACTTTATTTTGGCAAGTTGTATATGTTTTAAAGAGACCTTAGATAATAAAGGTTAAATATGGTTTTAAACAAAAAATAATGTAGTATTTTGGTGTTGTTTATGAACGAACCGAACCTGTCTGTAACTGCTATGCACCGTATATGTTTAAAATCAGGTGCTGACCGTGTAAGTGAAGCTGCATCTAAAGAACTTGCAGAAACGCTTGAAAAAATCGGATTAAAAATTGCCAAAGACGCATTAGTCTACGCCCTGCATTCAGGACGAAAAACAATCAAAGCCGACGATATAGAAATAGCTGCTGAAAAAATAATGCATAATGGCCTAACATTGTAAACCTGTTACACTATAGACAAATAACTTTCTCCTAAAATTTCGGTATAGTTATACATAGGTGAAGGAAATGTTTGTAAAATGGGTTTAATTTTGTAAAATCAGTTTTAAACTATTTTTTTGCAAAAAACAAATCTGTGTATAATTCCCCTAATTATACATATGACATTATTCACAAAAACAGGCAGATTTAGCAGTGTTTTTGAAATCCGCCGTTTTACAAAGAGTAACATAAATCTATGTCTAACCATTTCGGGATTTTAGAAAGAATAATGCAACCTCTGCATAACTCTTCTATGTAGGTGAAAAAGAAAGAAGTAGATATGTGTTGTTTGCCTGTGTTTGTTTATTCAGTGTGAACTCTGTAGAGGTCAATGTCTTCGCGCATGGTAGGGGTTATTTCCAGAAAGTTTTGTGTTGAGCGTTTGATGTCTTGGCTTTGAGTGATGTATCTGCCAACTATGAGTATGTCTGCGCCTTGGTTGAGTGCTTCTTTTGCTATTTCAGGAGTGCCACACTCTGTAACTGCAATGAGAACTTTTTTGTTAGGGAAGGCTTGACGAACAAGTTTTATACACTTTAACCCTTTACTCCCATTGTGGCATAGTCTGTTTTCTTGGTCTATTCCATGATGCAGTGCGATAACATCGGGGAGTTCTTTGAGTGTTTTTAGTTTAGGTATGTTTTCTTCTGCATTTAGCATGTCTATAAATGTAGCAATTCCCAAACGTTTGGTTTCATGTATGATCGCGTCAAGGGTTTCTATTGGTGCAAGACCTGAGGTTACAACGGCGTCGGCTGTGTTATCGTATGCTGTATCTACTTCTACTTTGCCTACGTCAAGGTTTTTAAGATCTGCTATAATAAAAGTGTCAGGTGCTATGGTGCGGATTTCGTTTATAATTTTTGTGCCATACTGTTTGATGAGGGGTGTTCCAATTTCCAGTATAATTCTGTCACTTTCCGGTAGCTGTTCAATAATTTTTTTTGCGTTTTCAAGTGATGGTGCATCTAATGATATTTGAAGGTATGGGGGTCTCCATAGACGTGGAACTTTAAAGCCCATGATTGGGTGTTTTGCGCGGTCTTTATCGTATAGCATTTTGTCTATTGAGGGATATTTTATGAGTGCTCGCTGAATTGCCATGTTTGTTGCGCTATAATTGTATTGGTAAATTTTGCGGTAATTGACTGCTTGAGGATGAATAAAGACGCTTGCAATAATTATCCATTTATCAAGTTTTGTTGCTGGAATGATGCCTTCTTCTACTGCATCAGCTACTGCTTTAGCTACTGCTGCCTGAGCGGGGCCAAAAATTTTGCCTGCATCTTTCATGTTTTTAACAGTAACTTTGGGTACAATAAGTGTGTGCGGTTTAGATGGTAAATTAGGGCGGATAACAGCTAAAAGAGGTGTGTGACCAGCGGAAAGGCAGGTCATACCGGCGGCAAATGCCTGTCCAACGGGACCATTTTTATCGCCTATAAGAAGATCTACATGTGCCAATTCATTTCCATCACCAACAAGTGATTCACCAACTAAATATGTAGGTTCTCTGTTTTTTATAAAAACATCTTCTTGTTTTTCAAGTTTTTTTACTTCAAATTCAGACATAATATACACCTACCAATTATCTGGATCACCTGTCATATATACTTAATTTTTACACACTTACACTCAACGAAAAAAAGTTTCCAACACTCATTTTACACCATAAACTAACCCGTAACTCCCACTGTTTCACATAATCCATTTTCAATTTTTAGTTTTTCTGCCAACATTCTTAACGATTAAAAAATCTCAGAAAATACCCCTTTATTACCACTCTTTAAATCCTTTCAGCTCACGATAACAATAAACCGCTTAACCAGCAACTAAATTTTCATTACATTTCGTCCACCAGCATAACCATAACTCGACTGAACCAAAACAAAACAAACAAAAATTCTACATAATTTACAAAAATTTCACTCATAAGATACTAAAAAGAAGTCTAAGAGAGGCACACCATTAGCAACCTCAAATGAAATCAACTATAACAATTTACCTGCACCTGCTGCTTGGTTTTCATTTACTTTCCCCACGCCCTTTCAAACAACGTCTGGCCAAAAATACTTTATCGTAATCACTCCAGGCGCAACCTTAGGGTCAGTTAAATAATAACTTGCGAAAAATATAATAGGTTGTTACTGTAATCTATTTTGGGAACACAACCAATGGAGCGAGAAGAAATACGCA
>WQSY01000132.1 GCA_009787585.1 Candidatus Bathycorpusculum sp.
TGGTTTTGTTGCTTGTCATTTTTCTTTACAACGCAAATTGTGCCTTAAAGTGTAAAATGGGTCGAATAGCTGTTATTCGATGAGTGGTTCGCGAGAAATATAAGTTACAAACAGCGAGTTACGGTTAACAAAAACAAAAAATAATTCACACAATTACACACATAATATTATTTATCAAACAAACAAATTTACAAATATTTTTAAAATCACCACTTTACAAAGAACAAAACAAACCTACGCATAACTCTTCTAGAATTTTAGTCACAACCTTACTTCACACTAATACAGAGTTACTTAACATCAACACTGAAAACACAGTTTGTTGATTTTAGATTTAATTGTAACTACTCAAATATAACCACCTATAACAAAAACAATTTGCTCTTTTAGAAAAGAAAAAATGTTAAAAGGTAAATACAATAAGTTGATGAACAAGAGGCACAATCTCAAATTTAGCTATTTTTTCATAACTCGCATAGCATTTAATACCGCCAATAAAGTTACGCCTACATCAGCAAAAACAGCTTCCCACATAGTAGCAATACCTGCTACACCAAGCAGAAGGAACAGAGATTTTACACCTAACGCAAAAACTATGTTCTGCCATACAACACGCTTTGTAAACCGTGCCACTTTTATCGCCTCAACCAACTTTGATGGTTCATCAGTCATAATCACCACATCAGCAGCTTCTATAGCTGCATCAGAACCAAGCCCCCCCATTGCCACACCAACATCAGCCATAGCCAACACAGGCGCATCATTAAGACCGTCTCCGATAAAAGCCAATGTACCGTTTGCCCGTTTTTGCCCATTTAATATTTCCACCTTTTCAACTTTATGCTGAGGCAACAAACTACCAAACACTTCATCAACTCTCAATTCACTTGCAAACGCTTCCGCAGTCTGCTGATTATCACCCGTCAGCATTACAGTTTTTCTAACACCTAAGGCCTTTAATTCTGTAATTGCAATATAGCTATCTGGCTTTATTTCATCAGAAATAACCACACAACCCACATACAGACCATCCACCACAACATGCACTTTTGTACCTATACTTGGTGTTTCTTCAGTAGCTATACCCATTTTGTCCATCAGCTTTTTATTCCCTGCAAAAATAGTTCTACCGTTCGCATTTACGCTTACACCATGTCCAGCAATCTCGCGGTATTCAGACAACACATTTTTATCAACAGCTTTTCCGTATTCATGCAAAATTGACAAAGCAATAGGATGATTCGAAAAAGCCTCAGCACTTGCCACAGTTTCTAATAATTCACCTGCGGTAAATTCATTTTCAGGTTGAATAGCCGTTATTTTAAATGTTCCTTTTGTAAGAGTTCCTGTTTTATCAAATACCACTAAATCAAGATTATTAAGGGCTTCCAGATAATTGCCACCCTTTATCAAAACGCCTTTTTTAGATGCACTACCAATACCACCAAAGAAGCTTAGAGGAATAGAAATCACCAAAGCACAGGGACAGGAAATCACAAGAAAAAGCAAACCACGACTTATCCAATCAAACCACACCCCATTAAACAGCAAGGGAGGAATAACGGCAATAACAAGTGCAAAACCAACAACAACAGGAGTATAATACTTTGCAAATTTTGTTATGAATTTTTCAGTCGGAGCTTTTTTGTTTGCCGCGTTTTCAACAAGATCAATAATTTTTGATGCCGTCGATTGACCAAAAGTCTGTGTAACTTTTATTGTAAGAACACTGTTCTGATTTACACAGCCAGACAAAACATTGTCAGCCACGGATGCTCTGCGTGGAACAGCTTCACCTGTTAAAGCAGATGTATCAAGTAGCGCGTCACCCTCTATTACCATACCATCGAGTGGTATTTTCTCTCCGGGTTTTACGATAATAACATCACCAATCTGTACAGTTTCGGGAGCAACTTTTTTTGTTGTTCCATCTATTTGTAAATTGGCGTAATCTGGTCTAATATCCATCAGTTTGGCGATGGTTTTCTTTGATTTGTTAACCGCAAAGTCTTGAAAGAACTCACCTATTTGATAGAACAACATAACGGCAACAGCTTCAGCATATTGGCCAATGGCAAACGCTCCAATTGTGGCAATAGTCATAAGGAAATTTTCATCAAAAAAATTGCCCGTTGTGATATTCTTAAAGGCCCGTAGAACAATTGTGCCGCCCAACAAGAGATAACAGAAAATAAACACAAGCAAAATTATGTATCCGTTAATATTGAAAAAATTTTCTAATGCTAATCCTATGGGGAGAGAAACAGCGCCTATTGTCAACCTTGCGATTTTTTTTCTGTTTATATTTTCAAAATTGACTCGTCTAAGAGCTGTTTTTTCAAGAACAGTCACATCAGGCTCATAGTGATGGACAATACGTTTGACCTTTTTGTGTAAATCTATTGAATGAGAGTCGGAAATATCTATCTGTAACAAAGAAGTTGCAATGTTTACAGAAACATACGATACACCTTCGATATTTTTGATAGCTCGCTCGATTTTTGCGGCACAATTAGCGCAGTTTAGTCCTTGTAGTGAATACTCTTTTATCATAGAAACACCGTTGATTGCATTAGAGAAAATTTTACTCCAAAATATGTTCGAATCCTTTTTCAAAGATGTCTTTCACATGGTCATCTGCCAGAGAATAATACACTACTTTACCATGTTTATCGTATTTGACAAGATTAGCAAGTCGTAAAAATCTAAGTTGATGTGATATTGCCGATTTTGTCATACTCAACAAGACAGCCAAATCACACACGCACATATCCTCGTTAGACAACGTCCACAAAATTTTTACTCGCGTATTGTCCGCGAACATTTTGTAAAGGTTAGCAAGATTGTAAAAGGCATCACTATCAGGCATAACAGCACGAACACGCGCCACTACAGCCTCATGGATAACTTCGCAATCACAGGCATATTGTTTCTTTTTCATACCAAAATCTCCAACAACAGTTGAACAACTATTCAACTATAATCAACATAACACATATTTAAAGTATCAACCCATAAAATATAGAACACAAGCCTGTTTAGCCATCTTTCACCCCTTCATGTCTAACAAACCATCTCCCACCCATTCCATTGTAAAACATACCAACACAATTTCGCAGAGTGAACACCTATATACAATAAAAACACAGCAAAACAATAGCCAAGGGACTACAAAAAACACAAAACGCCCCACATGACAACTTTTACTTACACCCTGAATTCCCGTAGAAATTTTAACCTACATAACTAAAATCCTTAAAAACACTATTGATTACTAAAACACAGCGTAAATTACGCTTTTACATAATTTTCACAAACCCCAATAGGTTAAACTTTTTTAATCTACACATAAACATCAATAAAAGCATTAAACAATTTCTTTTGAAAAAACAGACTCATTTCTACGCTTTTTTCAATGTAAATTAAACTGTTTTCGGGAATTCAGGTTGTAAACTAGGAAACTATTTTGTTGTTGAGATCGTTTTGGAAGAGTTCTAAGTATTTGGCTATATGATATCCATCAGCTAAACCGTGGTTTACGTGAATGGAGACAGGAAGCCATTTTCTGTTTTGTCGCTCGAAGAATTTTCCAAAGGCAATTTTGGGAATACTCTCTGCGTGACCTATGTTTTTTTCGTGTCTAAAGCTGGTAAAACTAAACCAGGGAAGCGTAGTACAATGTATAACATCAAGTCGTTTAGCATCCTTGACATTTGCGTTTAACCCCGTGGTTTTTTGAACCTGTGCTATTTGTTTGGCAGCGTTTTTTTGGAACCCTTCAAAATTTTCGGCGTATTCAAAGAGAGCAAAATCAAACGTGTTATCAGGTCGACCAACGGTTGTGCTAGCATGTACACGATCAAAAAGCCAAACATCGTTATCTATTAGTCGATAACGAAAATTTTCAACCGCATTAACCGCCCGAAGAGACTTAAACATATAATACACAAAAAAAGAAAAACCCAACTGCTTACAGTCAGCATAAGCCACTGTACAATCCACATTAGACGTTACACCAAAGTAAGGATCAGCGCACCTACCAAAATGCTCAAAATACTCGCGCCTATCCCAAGACTGAAAATCAATCAAAGTTTTCATAAATTCTCAAATTAATATAAAGAGCATACCTTTAAAAATTTTCAACTGCCAAAACTCAGAACAACATCAACCGTAACTCGTCATGTGTAACCCATAGGTTTTGGGTTGAAAAATGTTAAGGGAATCTTGTTGTCATCATCGGTGTAGAAATTTTCCAGTTATGCCTCTCAACAATCAGCTCTATTTTTAATATGTCCAAAAAATGCCCTTTTAACAAAAACTGCTTGTTTAACGTTCTTTGTGTTGTAAACTTTTTTTTTCAAAAACATTTGTGTTGTTGTGTGGTGGAGGTACTTTTGATGCTTTTCTTTTGTGATTGTTTTTTGTAAGGTTAACGGTGCGAACGATATGTGGGTTATATATGGGTTGCAGTTTGTGTTAGTTGTGTTGTTTATCGGTTTTTTTCATTACTTAGCACTACAACGAACACTACTTTAGATAACATCCATTCAGTTGGTTTGCTCGTGAAAACACAGAGTAACGTATAGCGCTTTCTTAAATAATGTCCAT
>WQSY01000133.1 GCA_009787585.1 Candidatus Bathycorpusculum sp.
TGGTTAACATGTAAAACTGTTCATAACCCAATATTTGCACATACAAGTACACCACTTAACAAACGCCTCAAACCCCGTACGCACTAAGTTAATGACATTGGCGAATGCCTTTGTTTTTAGTTGTTGGAGGGTGTCTTGTATTGATTTTGGCATATTTTGATAGGGTAACCTGAATTCCCGAGAACAGTTTAACCTACATTGTAAAAAACGTATAAATGAACCTGTTTTTTCAAAATAAACCGTTTAACGCTTTTATTGACTTTGATGTGTAGGTTAAAAAAGTTTAACCTACAGGATTTGTAAAAAATATGTAAAAGCATAATTTACACAGTATTTTAATAATCAACCGTGTTTTTAAGATTTTCGTTATGTAGGTTAAAAGTTCTACGGGAATTTAGAGGGTAACATAGGGGTTAATTGTGGAGTAGCTAGATTTAATATTTATGGTTGAATTTTAAAAATATGCTTAAATTAAGCGTAAAACTGTTGACCTAGGTGTAAAAAACGCTAAGTTCAGGTTAGTAATACTGTATTAAAGCGTAAAATACAATAAGGTAGATGTTTGTATTTATTTGTGCAAGTAAAAAAGCTTTCCACTATAGCTTCAATGTTTAATCGTCAGTTACTAGTGGTGGTTCTAAAAGTTTCAGTTATTGTTATAGCGGTTATTGCATTGTACTTTCAGGATTTTGAAATACTTTTTAGCGGCATTTTAACTACTGAATCAACTTTTCACATACTTGCTGTTCCACTCATTTTTGCTTTCTTGGTCTATCGAAAACGAAAAATGGTTAACGCTTCTCTTCAACCCTCTGAAATCCATAAGAGCACTTTTCAAAGATATTCCAGCTCTATAATTGGAACTGCCCTATGTGCAGTTGCCATGTTAGTATACTGGTATGGTAGCAACTCTTTTACACCACTAGAATTTCACATGGCTACACTTCCATTTCTAACTGCAGGGCTAATACTTATACTCTTTAACCCTCAAACTCTAAAACACCTCGTTTTCCCGGTGGCTTTTCTAATATTTTTAACCCCGCCTCCTTCTGAGATACTCTTCAGTGTAGGTTCAGCATTAGCCAATTTCAGTGCCGTAGCATCAAACGCGTTTATAAACGTTTTTGGAATATCTGCATCACTTATCTCAAGTGATGTTGGTCCTATAATAACTATTCTACGGCCTGATAATACGGCGATACCATTTAATGTGAATGTAGCTTGTTCAGGAATTTATAGCTTAATTGGTTTTACGCTATTTGCACTAGTCATCGCCTATATAACATCAGGCAAACTTCGCAACAAACTATTCATTTTAGCAATCGGCATCCCTTTCATGATTACACTAAACATTATAAGAATTACTGTAATCCTTGCTATAGGCTATAGCTACGGCGAAGCTTTAGCACTCGAAATTTTCCACTCCATAGGTGCAACTGTGCTTATGCTCATAGGCACATTTATACTGTTAGGTATAAGCGAAAAAATAATAAAAAAACCAGCACCTATTACACCTTGCCCAACGTGTACTACTGCCGACCCAAAAAATGCTGAGACACACTTTTGCTATACCTGTGGAAAAATCTTTAAATCCTCAAAAAACAGGTTGACCAGACTTGACGTAACAAAAATCGCAAGTATCGCCATAGTTACTATACTGTTGCTATCCATTCAAGCTCCCACATTTGCATTAACTCAGGGACCAGCAGAGGTTCTATCTAAAACGGTACAGGGTCTTCAAGTAAGTAATCAAAAAAACATGCTGCCCGACATTGACGGTTATATTCTGCGCTATTCGTATAGAGATACTGACTATGAGCAAACCTCTGGTAACGATGCAGCACTAGTATACGTGTATATTCCAGAGGATGACTCAAAGTTCCCAATTTGGGTAGCTATTCAAATAGGAGCCAGTCCAACGGCTCAACATAGATGGGAAACATGTCTTATCAATACACCGCTTGCGAGGGGCAGCCCTGCAAGAGTAACACAGTTTGCTTTCCACAACGTTCCTATTAGTGATAATCCGCCAATGTCAGGACGCTTCTTTGCTTTCCAATATACTGATTCAAAAAATGCACAAGCTGTTTTCTACTGGTATCAAACTGCAACATTTAACATGGGTGGCACTTTCCAAAAAAGAAGTGTAATGATAAGCCTCATTACATACATAGGCAATGAAGACATGGTTAAAGATGCCGAAAATCAACAAATACCTGTCGCAAAAACCATCAACAGCTACTGGCAACCATTAATAACTTGGTCAGCTGTCTCTTTAGCAATAAGTCAAAATAGTTTAATCCTATCCTCTGTGACAGCAGCAATATTGGTTCTTCTTATCATTTATACGATATATTTGGATAGAAATGGAAAACGCTCACTATTAACACTATATCACAAACTCTCTACACAAGATCAACTCTTAATCATTGCAGTCAATAACGTAGACAACCCCAGTTCTACTGAGGCTATTGCCGCAGAATACCAAAAGCTATCTTCACTGTCAGTAACAAAACAATATGTTACACAAAAACTAAAAGAAGCCGAAAACAATGGGCTGGTTAGACAAATCGTTAAAAACTCGCAAGATAACCCTATTTTAATTTGGAAAAGTCAGTTAAAAAATGAAGCAATATTTCAAAAATAATAAATAGAAAACTAGTATCTGACAAAAATAATCATCTTGGACTACATCCAACTGACGAGCTATCCTTAATCCTGAATTCTGCGTGTTTTTGTACTATACAGTCATTTGTATTAATTTCAATGTATACTTGCAGACAGTATTTCAATTAAAATATGTTGCACAGTCAACATTAATACACCACAAGTAAAAATTAACAATACAGTTACTACATAAGAAACAAACATTCACACACAAAAAATAATCATAATGAAATATAATAAACAACACATACGGTAATACTATGAACATTTTTCAGCCACGTATATCACAATTTTGACGAAAATTCAGGCTTAATCATAATTGCGCCAATACTCTATAATCGAGCAGAGATAGCACAAAGTTTAACAATTTTTTCAACTATTTCATCTCCGCATTGTCACATTCACCGATTGTTTTGCGATTAGTTGATTTTCTGTCATTCTAAAATATTTATAATATTATTACAAATTAACACATAAATTCTACATGCACTAATACATACTATAAAACTACCATAAAGCAAACGACCACATAAATGGAGATAATAATACAAATATAGAAATGTCAAAAAGTTTTGTTGTTATGCTAGTTGTTTCGTTGCTTGTCACTGTTGTTTTGCAGCATTCCCACAGAAAGCAGAAGTAGCAATTACAGTACAGATGATCGACCTAACTATCGGCAATGAAGATTCATCATTTACGGTAGACGGTTGGTCTAACGTTATAACCTTGGGAGACGCAAACAATTATACGGATCCATCCGCATGTCATCTTGCATATAGCGGTAACCTTGATGATGTGATAGTAATGTCAGTGTTTTTTGATGATGTAGGTATTTCTCGCACGTGTGGTTGGGCAGCAGATGCTGTTGACAGTAAATTTTCAGAACATTCTAATGGTGATAAGGGCTGGGTCATATTAACTCCACCTAATTGGCAACTTAAAGCAGGTATTGACTTTGTAAAGATAGACGAGTAATGCCACCGCAGGCGAATTTTCATCTGTGGGCATCATCAAAGCATAGACCCAAATAAGTTCCCTATCCTGAGTATACTTATAGAGGACTTGTTGCACTTTCAGTTTGTTTTGTTGCACTGAACATGTTTTGTGTAGCAAAAAAGTCAAAAAACAAGCATCTTGAATAAAGTATTCTGCACAACAAAAACATAAAGAATCAATCAAAAATAAAGTTTACACATATTGTTACTACTTAGCAGGGATTCCACTACGTGTAGTGTTTTCATGATGTAATGACTGGGTGGATGGCGTTTGTTTTTCTTTTTCATGTTTTAACATCGTATTTTTGCAGACGAGCCCCTACACATAGTGGCTCACAGATAACACCTAACACTACATAACCTGCTGAGTAGTAACTTTACACATATTTAGAAAGTGTTAAGAAATAACATTTACGTGTTAGCAGGTTAACTTGTAGTGTTCCTAACACTACAACGAACGCTACATCAAATCACATCCATTACAGCTTATTTTCCTAAATTCCCGGAAAATTGGGCACCACAAGGGCAGATAACGAGTTTTTTCCATCAAAACAACATAAAAGTTAAATATTTGTAGTGCTCATATGA
>WQSY01000134.1 GCA_009787585.1 Candidatus Bathycorpusculum sp.
CCAACTGCAATACACTGCACATATCACACATTTTTTTACCGTACACTACATGTTGCGGTTAGATTAATTGAAACCTGAGTTTTTAGACAGTCTCCCCACCACACAACAAACACAAACCAACAACACCAACCAGACGAAAACACCAACGAAGAAGCAGATACCCAACCAACCTTGCCATATGACCCAATAGACCAAGAAATATCGGAACTAAGCAATCTCCCATCAACCTACACACATACAACCCCCACAATAACCGACTCCACTAATACTAACGGTGCTATAGGGCAAGGGTCTAGTAGTAGTGGTGGAGAAAAAGAGAAAAAGAAGAAAACTCAAACGGCCTTGCTAGTAGCAGTTAGTTATAATTGTGACTGCGGATGCCACTACAGTGTTAACTTTAAAAAAGCCACCATCATAGTACAAAAACAAGACCAATTCTTCAACTACGTAGACATAACACCACGCACCTTCCAAGTCCACTGTGAAATATGCAACACCGACCACGAATACACCATCGAGGGCACAGAAAAAGAAACCGTACAAATTTTCTGCCGAAGATGCAAACCCCAACCCCGAACAGGCACCCTAAACACCCACACAGGAGAAACCACCTGGCATGACAACAACTCCGACCAACAATAACAACAATAACTGTAAGGACAACAGGGTTAATACGGTGCGGTTGGGTAAAAATGAAAAGTGCGTTCTTTTGTTAATGCTAAAGGGCGATAAACCAAAAGGCTGCTCCAACCCCATCTGGCTTGATATCGCACTAAAATTTAAAATAGACTACAGTTCACTGTCAAAAAAGTCTCAACACCTTAAATTTAGACAAGAAAGAACCCTCAGACAAACCCTTTATCGTTTAACCGTCAAAGGTCTCATTGTGCCCTCAGTTGTAATGCCACTAAACTCTTCCTCGATTGCATCTCCAAAAAAGTACGGCCACAACTTTTACAGCCTAACCCCCAAAGGACGCCAAATTGCAGAAAACCTACAACAGCAACAAGAATTAGCTTTGAAGGATTTAGAAGCCCTGCAAACGGCTTTAAGTGCACTTTTGGCGTTAGGGCACAACAATGTTACAGCAGAGCAGGTGCGAAACGTTTTATGGCAAAGCTCCACCGAAAAGTTTGTTAATAGAGCTGAATTTGATGCATATTGGAACAATACACGCCTTGGCGTACTGCTACAAAAATCTAGTTGTGGTCGTATTCGGGTCGGGTTTAACAATAGACATCGAAAATACTTTTTGACATAGCCATACTAAACGGCTAAACGTAACATTTAGTGCTACGTTTAGCCCCTTAGTATGGCTATATAGCAAATCGCAATACACTGCTACAAACATTTTTTTGTTGTTTGGAGGCATGTTTTGTGTTTTTTATGGCAGCTTGCAGATGACCAATACTTGATATGCCAAAACTTGCCGCAAGACAGGCTACTAAATTTGTTGCCGCACTATGAAACATGTACGTATATAGTATCGGCAAAGTTAGTGTAGAGAAGAATAGCAGTAAGGGTATCTCGATTGCTATTGGGAATATGAGGGCGGCTTTTTTGAAGCCAAATCTTTTGGTGAGAGAGCTGAAGAGTTTGTTGCGTTCATTTTCTGCAAAGTTAGCTGGCTCTTTAATATAAAACCCAAAAGTTGAATGCACATCAAAGGCTAAACAAAAAATCCACAACACAACAAACAATACCTGAGTTGGCGGAATAACAACACAGAGAAAAAGAAATGAGGGAATAACAGATAGAAGGATTAGTAGTTCTGGAAACGACATTATTTTTCTAACCGTTAAACAGACTGAGAGTGGTTTAGTTGGGGTTCGTTAGGTGATTTGTTGGTGTTATTTGTGTGGCTTAGTTGTATGCCGCCGTATATCAAACCTGCAATCACAACTATCACACCTATATACATCAAGAGTTGCAAAAGATTATCCACCGCGCTAATTAGTTCTGTGGGTAAGCCAGCTTGCATGGTGGTTATGTTCCAGCCCGTAACCCAGTAAGCGACCGGTTTTGCAACCGCCATAAGCACACCAGCTATAATGCAGCCCACCAAAACTTTCTGCGCTCTTGCTTGCTCCTCAGGACCCTCAGACCTAACAAGCGACAAAGACCTATAAACAAACAGTGAAGTGAGAAATAGCGCCACCAACGAGAAAAGCACATTATTTAGATTCAAATTAGAAAAAAAAGAGCATAGTGTTTCAATCAATATCTTTCACCTCGCTTTTCTTCTTAGAACCCGCTACAGCGGTGAACCTAGATGACTTAAGGACAGTTTTGATTTTACGCTCAAATTTACTGAAAACCCCTGAAAACCTTGTTTTACAATCAGCCAATATTTTACATATTCTTTGCATACAGAGACCTAACATAGAACACCCAGAAATTTTAAAACCCACAAACAAAAACCCCAAAGCTTTATCGAAATTTTTAAACAATCCAACACATTACTAGATAAGAGTGAGAGAGACTAATGAAAAAACTAAAGATATACCTAGATACCTCTGTGATAAGTTACTTGAAGCAAAATCCTGACCTTGAAAAAATGAACACCACCCTAAAATTATGGGACAAAATAAAAACCGGCGACTATGACGTAGTAATTTCCGATGTTGCCATAGCAGAACTCTCACAATGCGAAGAAAACAAAAGAAACCACTTATGGAATATGCTGGGTCAAATCAACTATTCTTTAATGCGTGAAACACCCGAAACAATCGCCCTTGCACACCGATTTATTGAACAAAATGTCCTCACCAAAAAAAGCCTCAACGATTGCCGTCACATCGCTTGCGCGGTTGTAGCAGGTTGCGACATAATAACGTCCTGGAACTTCAAACACATGGTAAACGTACGAACAGTTAATGGAGTTAAAATAATAAATATGATGGAAGGCTATAGAACTGTAGAAATATATCCTCCAACAATGCTTGTTGAAGGAGAAGAAGGCGAAGAGGAATAACTATGCAAAAACCCAAACTTTCCAAAGATTTCACCGTTGAGGACATACGGAAAATTAGAGAGTATGATGCAGAGCGAATGCAAGGCTGGACAGCAGAACAAATAATTAAAGACACTCAAGACAAAACTAGAGAAGTAATTGAGTATTTAGAACAGCAAACTAAACCAAAAAAAGTCGATGCCATCTGCTAATCGACTAATTTTTTGTCGCAAGTTTGTTTTTCTACGTTTATAATAATTCAGCGCAGAAATGCGGTAGTGGTTGTTTATTAAAAGTGCAAATGTTGTTATTGGGGTTTGTTCGGGTTCCATTTTTTGATATGGGTTTCAATTATTTGATTGGTTAGGTCTCGCAGGTGTTTAACTGCGTACTCAGTCCAGTAGGCATTACTATTTTTTAGAGTTAAATGGAGGTTTCCGTCCACGTCTATATCTGCTGAGAGAACTTTGGCGATTATCAAACACTCGATATTAGACATTTTTCATCATTAAGAGACTTTTGGGGATTTTAAATGCTAACACAATACTAATTGCTAGATGGAGTTGTTGCTAGTTGTACAAGTTTGTGCTCTCGGAGCTTTTTGAGTGTCGTTTAGTGGACAGTGAGGCGTATGCGTTTTTGTCTCAATTTCGCAGATTTGTGCAGTGGTGGCTAGATCAGGCATGTGAGTCTCACAAATCATATGATGGCCTTAGAGATAGTTATTATAGTAAATGGCGAGAGGATTGGAGCGGATACAGCAGTCAACACGCACAAACTAGCAGTCTAGTTGCACATGGTATGTTAAAGTCTGCAAATCAAACACCTATTAAGGAAGGCTGGGGGTGTAGCTTTGCAGTTATCAGCCCGAGCATAGTAAAACTTGAAGAAAAGGACTTGCTTGTTTTTCCAACAAGTCTTACAAAGAAGGCACATATACGGCTTATTCCAAAAACTGCCACGCAACGGGTTCTTTTGGAACAGACACAAAATAGATACTGGAAACTTGGCCAGATTCTGTTAACAGACAAATGGTGTAACATCCCCTTCACAAGATACCTTGATCTAACCGCTGAAAAAAAAGACACAATAATACAGGAACTATCTAAAATAAGTCTTGTTTAGGTTAAATTTCTGATGAGTATTTTTGGGTTTAGTATCTTACGAGTGAAATTCTTTGTAAATCGCACAGAAAATTAAATCAAGCTATTACTCCTGCCAGTGTAGGAATTACAACAAGCTCCCTAAGCT
>WQSY01000135.1 GCA_009787585.1 Candidatus Bathycorpusculum sp.
TGAAGCTTAGGGAGCTTGTTGTAATTCCTACACTGGCAGGAGTAATAGCTTGATTTAATTTTCTGTGCGATTTACAAAGAATTTCACTCGTAAGATACTACAGCAATAGCATTGTAATTGTCACAGTTAATAATTTTTTTAAAATATTCAAGAAACTCTGAGTAACACCGGCCTGATTTAATTAAGTTGACAATAAACGCAGAGTCTTTCTTGATGCATATGATATCTAAAACGCTCAATTGTTCAACATTACCTTTAGGGGTAGCATACTCCTGAAGATTCTGAACGTAGTAATTTGCTATACAATATGAGCGTATATTTTTCTCTTGTTTCAAACCAATAAAGTCTTTATAGCTAATTCCAGTGTCACTTTGCAGATCTTCAAACGTTAAAAAAGTCTTAGAGGGTTTACGGTAACTAAACAAATAAGCTGCTTTATATAAATGGTCGCGTTTTTTGAGATGTTTAAATACATTTTTAAAATGGGGTGCATATATATCTGAGAGTGCAGCGGGTTTAAATTTTATGTATTCATCATCAGCATAATGAGTTATCATATCTAGCTCAATGGGAGGCCATCTGAGTCCCTTAAGAAAGTTTATAAAGTCCAAATTTTTAAAAGTATCACCAAACAAATCACGGTAAGCGTTAAGAAAATTATCAGAATCGGTATCATAGTCTTTAGATATATCGATTGCAGTAAAGTATGCCAATTTCTCAGCTTTTGGACGAATGTCAGTTTTACCATAGTTCGACAAACCAAAGGATAAGTTTTTTTCGTCATGAAGCGAATACAGAAATTTGATTTTAGATTTTTCATATTCTAATGATGTGATTACATCAAATACATTATTAGACAGATCATTATCATTGCAATACTTGTAACGGTCTAATCCATCAATAATTATTATCACTTGTGCGTTAACATTATGTGTAATTAAGCTACTAACAGTAGATAATATTTCCGAAAATACACCTTTGACTTCACTGTAGGTCAACGGTTTGGCAGCAGCATAAAATTTATTGTTTTCTTCAACATTAATATAGATAGGCAATAAATTGCCATTATTATTAACAAAGTTATCTAACAAATAGAAGTAGTAAAATGATAAAAACATACTTTTTCCTAGTTTCGGTTCGCCTTGAAATATTATTGGCGATTTTTCGTTATCTTTGGCGTCTTTTATTAGTTGCGTAATTTTGTCTAATAGTAGTTCATTTTGGCCCAAAGTGATTGTTTGCTTAGAACAGGGTTCTTTTAATTCTACAATGTTCTTATGAAAGAGGTTATGTACATGTTCCCACTTTTCTTTTTGTAACGTTTTATTGGCTATATGCCGTGAAATATCCGCAGTAGACATTTCGTTCAATCCAAAAACAGTCAGTACTCTCTTTTTTATGGAGTCAGCGCTTATTTTGTATATTTCCTCTATTTCTGCTATCATCTTCTCTGAAACTTCAATGCGCCATAATTTATCCTTATATACTAGTTTATGTCGCAAAAAATCCGCGTTATCATCATTGAATTGAAATAGTTCATATGTAATAGAGCTACTCCATAGTTGTGCACCTACACAATACCACTTTGGAACAGGTGACTTATCCTGTTTATCCGCATGGTCATCCCCACAAAGGTGCAAATTAATCATTGAATTTATTTTATCCCAGATTGGATTTTCATTGTTTTCAGCATGTTTATCAGTAGCTAATTTACAAAACTCAGTAGGTATAGCGTGAGACAAAAGAATGTTTATCTGGTTTAAGTACCCAGAAAACTTTGTTCTGTTTGTACTAATTTCTTTTTCCACGTTGTAACAGTTTATACAATTATTTTTTCTATGGTTACGTCGTTCTTTATTGTTGTCGATTTTACCTTTACTTATAAAATTTGTATTTACACAAATAAAATTGAAACGCCCACTATTGTAAGCCTTGGTGTAATAAGCGTCGTTTTCACCGTTTACGTTTTTTACAAAGTCATTAAATAATTTGAAATCGCCGGCCATTTTGGTTTCATTGTTGTTTTCACTGCTGCACTCACAGCGATTAGTAATACTGCTTACTTCGTGTCTAAACATGTCATGATTGCCACAGACAATGAATACTTTTTGTTTATCAATGCCTAATTTATCTCTGATTTGTTCGAGTACAGTTTGAGCTATTGAAAACGCTTTGACCATTAACTCATTTTGTCTATTCTGTTTCACATCGGTAGGAGCATCAGGAAGTTCCTCATTAATCAAACGATCAATTGAGTCATAGTCAATAGCATCGCCAGTAAAAACAAGATACTCTATTTTACCTTTAAAACCTCTTTTTATCAGGTATTCGATTAGATCATGTATTTTTTTAATGTCCTCTGAGGGTTTCACTAGATCAGCAA
This sequence comes from Candidatus Bathycorpusculum sp., assembly GCA_009787585.1. Lineage (GTDB taxonomy): Archaea > Thermoproteota > Bathyarchaeia > Bathyarchaeales > Bathycorpusculaceae > Bathycorpusculum > Bathycorpusculum acidaminoxidans. Next base: position 2,384 of record WQSY01000135.1, read on the forward strand.
TGTAATCATGCAATATATGGAAATCCGATAAATGTAGTATGTACATATACTCATTCGCCTACGCTCATGTTAACTATTGAATACTTTCCATCTCACAGCATTTATAACTTATAAATATTATGATTACATGCGATTTTTGGCGTCTTTTTTAAAATTATTTCACCCACAGGTTTTTCGAAAACTATTTTGATGCTAAAACAATTATATGCTCAATTATGTTTTTTCTGACTTGTTATATTATAATACTGAAATATTGACGTGAGACTAAGTGGTTAACTTCAGTAAAAACCAATATTTTTCCCATAAAAACGGAAGTTAAAACAGAACCACAGGTACAAGTATGAAATTTGATTATTACAGTCGCGTTCAACATACAACTTTTTTACCGACTGCCAGAACCACCAAAAGACTCTATAAAAAGTAAAATTAAACCAATAATGAGTACAAAAAGAGAAATTACCGAAACACAAAAACCAATAATACTAAAAGTGTTAGCAGCTACAGGATTATTAATTGTAGTCTCTTTCCCAAAATCAACTAAAAAATTTAAAACATCAAAAGTTGGGTCAGGTAAACTCCAAAGGAATAAACCAGTTATAAAACCAATAAGACCGCCTACAGTTAACCTAAGTTTCACGATATATCACCTTTAAACGTTTAAAATTAATTCAATAAATAAAGTTTGCGTGAACATGTTCACTATTTACTAACGGTGATATATGGTAAATACAGTAGTACATCACTACCGCTAAATCATTTGAGTTTAAATATCTGATGTGTATAGTGTGACATCAGAGAGTTTACATTATGAACAGACAAAAATACTCCATAAAACTAACCGAAGAACAACGTAAAGAACTAAAACAATTCATAACCTCAACCTCAAAGAAAAACACGCCCCAATGCAAAACACACGCAAAAGTCCTACTATGCCTAGATGAAAACGGTGAAAAACCCCTAACCCCCAAACAAACAGCCACCAAATGCAAACTCCACAGAGAAAACATCTACAAAATACGTAAACAATACACAACCCACGGCCTAGACCGCGTACTACAACGCAAAAAAAGAGAAACACCACCCATACCAAGCAAAATAACCGGCAAAGTAGAAGCCCACATAATCGCAACCGCCGCCAGCACCGCCCCTGAAGGCAAAAAAGTCTGGACATTGCAAATGATAGCCGACAAAATAGTTCTCGACGGTGTGGTTGAGAATATATCTGATGTGTCGGTGATGCGGGTTTTAAAAAAACACGATATAAGTCTCATTTAAAGAAAATGTGGTGCATACCACCAGAGCAGAGTGTTGATTTTGTTGCTAAAATGGAGGATGTTCTTGACGTTTGTGCATTGCTATATGATGGGAATTGTCCGGTTATTTGTCTTGTTGAGAAGCCGTATCAGCTTTTAGATGAGCGATGTGCGCCTTTGCCGATGAGGGCAGGGTAGTCCACAGAGAGTTGATAATGAGTATGAGCGAATGGTGCTTGTAGTGTTTTTGTTAGTGTGTGAGTCTTTGTCTGGTGGTATCATGGGTTTGCGAGGGAGTGTAGGTCGGTTGTTGATTTTGTGTATGAGGTGGGTTGGCTTTTGTCAAAGAGTCCTTATAAGGATGCGTCTAAAGTTTGGTTGGTTTTGGATAATTTGAATACGCGTGTTGTTTCTTTGTTTTACAGGGTTTTTTCAGCGGTTAAAGCAAGAGATCTTGCTAGGTGGCTTGAGTTTTATTATATGCCAAGTATGGAAGTTGGTTAAATATTGTTGAAATATCTATTAGTATTTTGT
>WQSY01000136.1 GCA_009787585.1 Candidatus Bathycorpusculum sp.
TTATTTTTTGTAAAAAAGAAGTTTAGAGCTGATTTTCCAAAATTGAACTCAATTTACAAGTATTTTCTTCACCTATGTATAATTACCACGGGATTTTAGGAAACAAATGAAAAACCACGATACAAATGCAAAACGTGCAGCAAAACCTTTCAAACCCAACACAAAAACAACGGAGCCAAACCTCAAACCAAACAACAAATACTAAAAATGACCACCAACGGCAGTGGCATACGAGACATCGCACGTGTCCTAAACATAAGTACAAACACTGTCATGTCAGTTTTAAAAAAACAAAAAATCTCTAGTAAATCTAAACCCAAAATATACAAACCTTACCTTACCTCTCAAGATTCGTTTAGAAATGGATGAAATGTGGGGACGAGTCTACTGTAAAAAAACACCCTGCTGGTTGTGGCATGCAATAAATCGTAATACGGGTGAAATTATTGCATACGTTTTTGGTACTCGTGAGCATGAAGTGCTGCAAAAACTTTTAGATTTACTCTCAAAGTTAAATGTAGAGATAGAAGCCGTGTTTTCTGATGATAATTTTGCTTATCATGAGGCTATACCGGCGAATATTTTGTTTACAGGAAAACGCAACACTTGGAGAATTGAGCGTAAGCATCTAACGTTTCGTACTAGTCTTAAGCGTTTGGCTCGCAAGACGATTTGTTATTCTAAATCGTTGGACACGCATAAGATTGTTTTTGGCTTACTCATAAATGTGTTAGAATTTGGGTGCAAACTATTTTGATACATGACCCATTGTTTTTAGGTGTTCTTTTAGTTACTATACTTGAATAACTGGTCCGCGCTTACTCTTTAGTCTACCATTAATAATTCTATCATATGATGTGAGTATGAGGATTATTCAAACTTGTGAGTCTTTAATGGGTTTCTGGTGACGCAAGGTTTTATCCGACCAATGAATTATTATGAGTATGAACTGGTTGAGGAAATCAATGGATATAAACACAGGGGTAAATGGTGTTGAGACTATCAATATAATTATTAACTTGGAAAAACCAATATTTCTTTAAAAGGCGGTGCAAGATATAGCAATAAACCGTAGTAATCCAGATATATGGAAGCAGGATATAGCGCAGTCTGTTGATTTGTATAACACTTGGTTTATGGAGTTTGCACCTAAAGCTTTTCGTAAAACACGTTTAGTTACAGCTAAGCGTGTAGAGCAGACTTTAAAGGCAACAAATAATCTCGAGAATGTTTCTATTGAGTTATTGAAAGAACATCCAGAAGTGTTGCCAATACTTCGTATGTCTACCTGTCCACCTATTGCTCGTGACCGTCTTGTAGGGTTGGCGGGTGTGTCAAAAACTCTTGTTGAAAGTATGGAGGATTCTTCAAATCCAAGACTGCCGCCTCATATAGCCCGTGATAAGCTTGATGTTGCTTTGAAGTGTATATCCAGCGTTATTGAGAGGATGATTGATCCCGATATATTTGTGTGGCTTAATCGAACAGAAGGCGCTACAGAAATTGAGATAACTCGTGCGGCGACAATTGTTGCCGATAGACTTTGTGGAGCCGTATCTGACCCCATTATCCGTAACGCCCAAGAAAAACGTCAGCTAACTGTAATTGGCAAGTGGCTTCAAGCGAGAGGGTATCGTCAGGTGGAGGGTATCAAATTTAGTGAGATGAGCGCTGGGACTTTTTCGTTTAGGACAAATGTGCCTGTTTTTATAAAGGGTGACCGCGAACACACAAAGGTGAATATTCCTGTTGATGCCGTGATAATGCCGTTGAGTGCGTCCAAAAGCGATTTACCTCTTTTGATTGAGGCAAAATCTGCCGGAGACTTTACAAACGTCAACAAACGACGTAAGGAGGAAGCACAGAAAATGGCGCAACTTAAAAGCACCTATGGCGCAAATGTCCGATTTAGCTTGTTTTTATGTGGTTATTTCGATTCTGGTTATCTTGGATATGAGGCTGCAGAGGGGATAGATTGGGTATGGGAACACAGAATAGACGATCTTGCACTGTTTGGACTTTAGACGAATCCATCGAGAAACGTCGTCTGTCCTTGCAAAACGAGCTCAATACATACAAGACGATTGGTGAGCGACGTAGACTTGGTCAGTTTGCAACACCTACCTTGTTAGCTCGTGAAATTGTGTCCTTTGGCATCAAACATATGGATACGCCAAGTGATATACGATTTTTTGACCCTGCTTTTGGAACAGGGGCGTTCTATTCTGCGCTTTTAGAAGAAGCTAAAGCTGACAATATAACTAAGGCTACAGCAGTCGAAATCGACCCAACATTTGCCAATGTTGCAAGTGATCTTTGGGCTGATTATGGGGTCAATATCATAAATGCTGATTTTACCAAGATTACCCCCGACGATTCTTACAACCTAATCATCTGTAATCCGCCCTATGTACGTCATCATCTAATTGACGCTGGCCGCAAAGAGGAAATCAGGCGTAAAACAGAGCAGATATCTGGTGCGAGCTTGTCTGGTCTTGCGGGACTTTACTGCCATTTTCTTTTACAGTCTATTTCGTGGATGGCTGAGGGGGCCGTGGCTGGATGGTTGATGCCCAGCGAGTTTATGGACGTAAACTATGGACGGGCAGTAAAGAATTTTCTACTAACTCATGTAGAGTTATTCCAAATACACCGATTCAGCCCGCGTGATGTTCAGTTTGATGATGCCTTGGTGTCTTCAGCTATTGTGTGGTTTAGAAAAAAGAAACCTGCAAATCAAAGTGTGACCTTTACTTATGGTGGCTCGTTAGACTCACCGCAAATAAGCAAAGTTATTAGCGTTGAATCGTTAAAAAGAGAAAACAAGTGGTCTCGTTTTCCATGTTTAGCACAGAGAAGCAATAATAATGCGTTTGTACCAAAACTCAAAGATTACTTTGAGGTAAAGCGTGGTATTGCTACTGGCGGTAACAACTTTTTCATAATGGATGAGGCACGTATTTTAGAATTGGGTTTACCGTTTGAGTTTTTCCGTCCTGTTTTACCTAGTGCAAGATATGTTAAAGAATCAGAGATTAAAGCGGATGAATTTGGAAATCCAATTCTGTCGCAACGATTATTTTTGCTTGATTGTCGGCTTGATGAACATGAGATTCGGGAAAGATATCCTCAGCTTTGGAGTTACCTTGAAAGTGGACAAGATAGTGTAGCTAAAGGGTATCTTTGTAAAACCCGTAAATATTGGTATTTTCAAGAACAGCGTGAAGCTCCGATAATAGTGTGCACCTATATGGGGCGACAAAGTGATGAAAACAGCAGTGCTTTTCGCTTTATACTTAACAATTCAAAGGCAACGGTTACTAACTCGTATCTTGCGCTTTATCCGCGTAAATTATTGTCAGATATTATTGCTCGTAAGCCGAGTTTAAAACGGACGATATGGGAAATGCTAAACGGTATGACCCCTGATAGGTTACATGATGAAGGGAGAGTATACGGTGGAGGACTGCAAAAGATTGAACCAAAAGAACTTTTGAACGTTGATGTGCCGTTCTTGGAAAGTTTTTCTGTTTTAGAATAGTCTCAATATTTCTCTGAATTGAAATTGCATGGATGTACAAACGTATTAACTTGACATTATTAGTAGAAAAGGTTAACAAAACACCTTTTCTGATCTGTCTACTAAGGATGATTGGGTGGGTCTTAAAACTATTGTTATGACTAAAAATGCTGTGGTAAAACTCGGTGGGGTGGTGTCTGTGCAGGTGCGGTATTTTATTAATAGTTTGTCTTTAGATGTTAGAGAGGTTGTTTGTGTGGTTTGGGGTTATTGGTTGGTGAGTTGTCTTATTGGTATTTGGGTGTTACGTTTCGAAGGATGTTAAGGTACTTTGGATAGGTTGGTTGCTTTTATTTTGAATGTTTTGTGAAAGTTGGTTTTAAATTTTTTAAGGTTAGTGGATGTGTCTGTGTTTAAAGGTTGTTAGTTTGCAAAAAAGACGCTTTATAACCAGTTGTAACCCTATACAGTACTTACAACCGTAACACGTCGAGTGTAACCCATAGGTATTGGGTCGGAAAGTAGAACACTTCTCGTTGTCTCTGGGTGACATAGGAGTTTTTCCTGATGTACTTCTCAATAGTCAACCCTATTTTTTATGTGCTCAAAATTGCCCCTTTAATAAAAA
>WQSY01000137.1 GCA_009787585.1 Candidatus Bathycorpusculum sp.
TGCAAAACATACATATACACCTAGCCTATTTTAAGAATCAATCAACAAATAACGCCATAATCTAACGACTGCTTACTCAACATTCATGCAATCGGCGTGTGAACTCTACAAGACCCAAAGCAGGTTAACGGTTATTACTTTTTGTTTTTCTAACAATATTTGTAGTGTAAATCTTTCTTTACACTATAAATTTAAAATTTTTGTAAACATCGTTGGAAACATGGAAAAACACCACCAAAACAACTGATTTGTAGTGTATAAAATTAGGTTAAACCGTAGCTTTCAGTTTTTAGGTAGCAGGTTTTGTTTGAAAACGTGTTTTTAAGGTTAAAATAGAAAAATACCGTGTTTTTACGCTTTAATTTTGATATGCTGTATATACATAATAGGTATATGGGTAACGTGATTTCTAAGTTACATAATTTGCTACAAAATGTCAATATATGACAAGTTTATAATAGTTTTTCTCAAATATCAAACATTAACAAATATCCATAATTAATAAATAATACAAAATCACAAAACATATATTCCCTAACCATCGAAAGTTGCGGGTTAAAACTCAGATAACTAATCCTAAGGTTAGTTTAGTTTGAGTTTTGTCATGGTTTTTTCCATGTTGTTTAAGATGAAATGTATTATTTTTGTTATGGGCCCAATGTTTGTTGTCATTGTGCGTAAATTGTCTATGTCTCGTGGGGAGAGGGTTTTTGTTAGTATTAGAGCACCAATTAAGACTATAGTAAAGAAGGCTATACCTATTATTAACTCTATTAGGGCGCTTAAGTGGATGAAGTATACTATCATGTATGTGAGTGCTGCAGTTATTGTGGATGAGAGGAGGATTTTTGCTGAGGATATCCAGTCAATGGTTAGGTCATAATGTTTTTTGACCCAGATTATAGATAAGATTAGGCTGGGGAGAGGAGCAACTATGGTGGTAAATATTAGGCCAAGGATACTGTAATTGTGTATTAGAATGTATCCCATGGGGAAGCCTATGGCGGCGGTAAGTATAGTAAATTTTAGGTTTAAGCCTGTTTGCCCTTGGCTGTCTATAATGTTACCGATGCTTAGGCTGCCTACTGCGGTAGTTAGATAATTAATAGATAGTAACGCGAGAAATAGTGGTGCATCGGGAAGTTTAGTTGTAGCATTAGCGTTAAATAAGGATTGTAATATGCCGTCCTGCGGGAAGAGTATTGTAACTGCCTGTGTGGCTAGGCACATAACTATGAATGCTACGGGAACCACTATAAGAGCAGAGTATTTTACGGATGCTTGAAATAGGTTTTTTAGGGTTGTTTTATCTTTTTTTATGTCAAGTTTTGAGAAGGCAGGAAAGAGCATAGTAGTTATAGATAAAGAAAAGAATGTAATTAGAACTACAAAGTTGAAAGCAGCGTTATAGTTTCCTAACGGTATAATATCTTCGAAAAAGTAGCCGTAAATCATTATGTAGAATTGTGCGAGAAATCCTGACAGTACAGCTAATATGGCAACGGGAGTGGAGTATTTGAGCATTCCTTTTAAGTATTTTCCAAGGTTTAATTTGTAGTTAGTGGTTTTAGGTATTTTGCGGTATAGAATTATAGTAAAGGCCATGCCTATAAGTCCTGCGATGGCAAAGGATAATGTAAGGCCTGAAAGGGCGCCTATAGTTCCAAAGCCTGTTATAACAAAACAGATTATTAGAAGGGTTTTTAGTGTATATTGACAAATTAGCATTATGCTGTTATATGTTGTTTTTTCGGTTCCGGTAAATACGGCTGTGGCGGCTGTTGTAAGTCCGTGTGCTAATATGGAGAAGGAGACTATTTGGATTAACGTTGTTAACTCAGGATGTGCACCATATGCTTTAAAGAATTGTGCAATGTTGCCGGCCATTAGAAAAAGTAATATAGACATGATAAGTCCCATGGCTATTTCAAATACTATACCTGCTAGAAATATGCTTTTTATTTCGGGTTCACGGTTTTCTGCTCTATACTGTGCAGTGTAGCGTACCATAGCCTTATTTATGCCCCAGTCTCGAAAGAGCATAAGCAGGTTAGGTACTGTAAGGGCAAGACCATACAGTCCATACGCCTCAGAGCCTAACAAGTTAATGATAAAAATGGTGCCTACGGAGGATATAATATTAGATATTACCAAGCCCCAAAAGTAGTTAAACCCAGCTTTTGTAGATATTTTACCTAAATCCAGAGCCTTACTCATTTTTTTAACACTTAAAGTCAAATAGTGTAAACGTAGCAATGTTTATGGATTACGGTATTACTAATTGTTTACAAGACTTTAACGCAGACACTCCTTATAACGCTAAGTTATGCAGACAATAGTTGCTATAGAGTTGCTGCTTTGGCGAAATATAAAAAAGAGTTGGGATAACTATAGTAATTAATATTTAACATTTAATTATTCTATATGTTGTGACGTATATGGGTTTAAAAATGGAACGTTTTAGGCGTCAACGTTGTTACTTAACACTGGCTGTTACAGTGTTGTTATTTTTAATTTTGATAGCACATACAATTTTTCTTGTTCCAATGTCGTTAAAAATACGACAAACGGCATCAGCACAAGATCAGATGCCAAATTCCACCTTAAATTGGGGTGCTTATGCAATTAACGCGATTACTGCGTGGTCTGAAAGTACAGGTTCAGGAGTAAAGATTGCCGTTTTAGACAGCGGTATAGGTCCAATTAATGATGTAAAAGTTAAAGAAGGTTACAATTGCGTTAATGACAATACAGATACCACAGACCGATGGGGTCACGGTACAATGGTTGCCTCAATACTTGCTGCAACACATTCAAGTTCGTTAGGCATCTGGGGAATTGCACCAGACGTAGAGATTTATCCTGTAAAAGTTATGGATGACACAGGCACAGTAAAGGTAGATTGGGCAATTGCAGGCGTGCGATGGGCCATAGAGAAACAGGTACAAATAATTTCAATAAGTTGGTACGTACCTGACAACAGATTTGGTGACCTACAGCGAATTCTCAACGAAGCCTACTATGATAAGGGTATTTTAATAGTTGCTGCCGCAGGGAACAATGGAGCTAACGGAGTGGAATGTCCAGCTAGATATGACTCAACAATTGCAGTAGCCGCTATAACACAAAACTCACAAAAACTAGGAATGTCTGCCATAGGACCAGAAATTGAACTTGCAGCACCAGGAGAAAACATTGCAGGTATTTTGCCAAATAACATAATAGGAAGTGGCAATGGAACATCATTTGCTGTGCCCTACGTTACAGGCACTGCCGCGTTAATTTGGGAAAAAAACTCTACCCTTACAAACAAACAAGTAAGAGACATACTACAAACAACAGCAACCAATAAAAACACACCCGACAGAGACACACTATATGGGTATGGCGTAATTAACGCTACAGCAGCCATTCAAACAATCTCAGGCAACCTCATCAACAACCCTAGTCCAACTAGCACTCCCAACCCTAACCCAACTAACGCAAACAACAACCCCAACCCCACAAACACACCTAACCCAACCACAAACACACCTAACCCAACCACAAACACGCCCAACCCCACAACAAATATGCCCAGTGGAAATGTTACAGATCCCCAAAACTCGCCCACATCAAACACAGACCCGTACATTACAAATGTCATCATTAGCATAGTGGTTATTTCAATTGTAATAATTATAATTTTTTCAGTAACATACTACACCAAAAAGAAGGCGGTGTAGATTAATCGACTATCTTTTTAGGACTGAATTGAGTCCACTATGTTATCTCCACACAACAAGGTGAACTCTATTTTTCAGTCCAAACACAAATAGACCTACAGACGACTTAAACATTGTCAACATGTGAACAAAGCGCCTTGGCACAAATTGATTAACCCGTAACTCCCGCTGTTTTAGGTAATCGATATTTCGATTTTTAGTTTTTCTGCCAAAAGTCTCGAGGACTTCGGAATCTCAGAAAGCACCCACCCAGCCCC
>WQSY01000138.1 GCA_009787585.1 Candidatus Bathycorpusculum sp.
ATACTCTCAAGTAGTCCCCTACGATGATACTTGTACTTACCCTCATGAGTAGTAGTATCTTGGCCGTAAAATTTCTGAACAAACTGATTAAGAGTAGTCATAGTGTTGGTTAGGTTTTTCTGCTTGTTTTTGTAGACTTGAAAGACAACTAGTTTAGCATCCATAGCATGAATTTGTTTAACGTTCATATTAATTTTAAACCTGTGTGTGTAATGATTACACACATATTTATAAAGGTGACTACCCATATAACATGGCAGGCAGGTGAACAACAACATGGCAACAACCAAAAAGCAGCAACAATTAAACACTGTTATAGGGCAACTAAAAGACAAAGAATACAAATACCAAGAACAAACACCCAAACCATACGACTGGACAAACTATGATTTAGCGCAGACAAGTGAAATAAACGACATACTCTTATTCATACGCGATATTGCAAACCAAGTCGCCATCAACCTTGACCTATCACCCGACCAAGCAGAGCGTAAAGGCCCCGGCCGACCAAAAAACAGTCCCGTAGACGGCGCAAAAATAGTAATGATAGCCCAATATTTTGGTTTATCTAACCGTGTTGCACAAGGCTATATGCTGCTTTTTAAAGAAAAAATAGGCTTACCACCGTTTATAGTTACAAAATAATTGAGCGTGCTTACAGTGATATAGCGGTTAGGCAGATTTTGGAGGAGGTTTTTGAGTTAACAAATGTTCCTGTTGCGGATTTGGGGCATGATTTTGGGCCGGATGCTACGGGTCATGCGACTTCTTGTAAGCAGAACTATGAAAATGATCGTGCAAAAGACAACACAGGCAAAGGCTATGAGAAGGCTCTTTATGTGGTGGGTTTTAAATACAAGGTTATTGCGTCTTTTATATTTGTAGATAGGTCGTCGGATCATGTGTCGCCTTATTTTGAGAGGTTGTTGCGGGAGACGGCTGGGCGGTATGGTCGGTTGGATTTGGTTGGTGGGGATGCGGTGTATTTGTCACGTCACAATTGTGATTTGGTAGCTGTTCTGGGCGTGGTGTCGCGGTTTTATCCTAAAAAAGGCACAGCGCTTCGTCAGAAGGGGAGTGCTGCTTGGCGTAAGATGTTTGAGGATTTGGTTTCTGATCCGCAAAAGTGGTTAGAAGACTATTATAAGCGTTCTAATGTTGAGGGTTGTTTTTCAACTTTAAAACGTGATAATCCTTTGCCGTTACGTAAAAGGCTTGATGATCGTAAAGAGTAAGAAGCCTTCACATGTGCTTGTAATCTAAACATCAAACGCCTATGCTATCTGTACTACTTGGAAGACATAAATGCAAGAGAAAGCTGGCACAAATAATATTGTCCCAAAGCCTTAATATTGAGTGCCTCGTGTTCTTTTGAACACTTGATAGTGTTACGTAGATATAATTTATATCGATGTCGCATAATTTGTTAGCATTAGAAAGGGTCAGAAAAACCGTATTTTTCATTTTCCACCGTTTACCTCAGTTTTACAGATATAATTTTCCGGGGCGGCAGACTGGATGGGCAAACAAAAATGTTCTACGGCATTGTGAGATCGTCGTGTTTACAGTTGATATGAGTCTGTTTAGAAACTCTCTCTGATGAGGCAAAGTTTTGCAATTTGTTATGTTTATATCCTAAATTCCCGTAAAGTGTAACTATGTCGTGGTAACAGGGTGTAAAAATTTATTGAAATCATGATTGCGAGGTAAAATGGATTTGACATTAATGGTAGCATAGTTATAATTATGCAGAATATAACTATGTTTTTTTACAATTTAATCTATTAAAAACACTTAAAAAACCGTTAATTTAACCATTATGCCATTTTTTACCGAAATTGCAGTTATATTTTCGGAATTTTAGGTTTATAAAGGTTTAAGGCAGTTTATTCTTATTTAGCAGGATTATTTAGGTTTAACTTATGGTTTAAATTGTTTAGTTAGTTTTTGAAAAATCTTAATTGTTCTAGTTTTGTAAATGCGTATCCATCGTCAATTGTTTGCTTAGCTAATTCATAGCCGTCACGTAAATTTTGACATACGTCAGATAATACAAGTATGGCGGCAGCGTTTAGTAAAATGATGTCTCTGCAGGAGCTTTTATCTTTGCCTGATAAAACTTTTGCTACAATTTTGGCATTTTCTTGATGACTCGCCCTAGCAATAATCTCGTTAGGTTTGCCTATTTTTATGCCAAGGTCTTGGGGGTAAACATTAAAAGTTTCAACATCGCCGTTTAATTTCAACTCAGACACTACATTTTTACCTAAAGTAGAAAATTCGTCAATACGTATGTTCTCTGTTTGCCCATAACCCAAAACAACAAAAGCTCGTTCATACCCACAGGAACCTAAAACGTTTGATACTAACTCTGTAAAGGGTTCGCTAACACCTCGTACTTGTCGTTTAAGCGAGAAAGGGTTTAAAGCCGTTGCTATCACAAGCCTTAGAGAATACAAAAGAGGTAACAGTTGCTTTGTAGAGTTTTGGGAGCCTAATTGTATTAGCGAGGACATCCAGGGGTATATGTTCTCGGAGGACCAAAGGGCAGTTCTAAGGGTTTTTAGACATTCGCCTATTTTGCTAGGGGATAAATGCGTGTTTATGCCTAAGGCTTCAGCTAAATCTATGCATCCGGTTTTGGAGGAAAAAGATTTTGAGCCGCTTTTTACGGCGTAAGCACCTGCAGACGCAGCAGTTATAATTGCAGGGGTAGTAATATTTATAGTATGCAAAGTGTCACCGCCCGTTCCACCTGCTGTAACCACAGGTTTATCTACTATGTTGAAGTGAAAATTAACAGTCTTTGTTTTCTCCATAGCCTTAGCGAGCCCAATTAATTCATCTATGCAGGGTTTTTTAACTGTTAAAGCTCCAAAAAACGCTGTGGTTAACATCAAATAATCCTGCGACCTATTAGTTAACACCTCAAAAATGGCGCCGGCTGCAAGTTGGATTTCTTGCAAAGACAAATTTTCTCTACGGGCAAGTTTATCAAAAGCCATAGATAACTCTGAACTATGTAACACTGTGACCATTTTTATCTCACCAAATCAAGAGCCTTAGAACGCGTTAAAGCCTTAACAAGAAAATATGCTAAAAATGTTGAGGGTACAAGCTGCAATATAATATACACAGGCAAAGTCGCACTGTATAAAACATATGGCAACTCTAGAACAGTTACTATCACAAAATACACCAAAGGTATGTCAAGTAACGCACAAATAGTACTCATAAACAAAAGTTTAATGCTATTCTTTGCAGACGGCCAAAACTTTGAAAAACCGACAGCTACAAGACCCACAGACACCGCAAAAATTAGATTTACAAAGGGCCAAAGCCAAGACAGCTCGGGATTAGTTATTGTAACTAACCCAATCATTGCTTGAACTTCTGTTGTTATAATAGCTCCCCAAATACCAAACAGAAAAGCGGAAACAAGAATCCAAGTATAAGTGTTTACGTACCCTAATAATTGCAGACTGCCCCCCGTCATAAAAAGGTCTGCTCTTTCAGCGACAAGAGCTATAACACCTGCCACAACACCTAACATTAAAGAGGAGGTGAAAGTTTTAAGAGTAAAATTCAAACAGATCCAACCAAATAGTTAGTCACAACTCAAAAACACGTACCCACTAATAAGTATTATTAACCAAAAAAGCGTACACAAACAAACACCAAAAACACCCACTCCCCAAAAAAACCATCCTCAACAACAAAGACAAAAACAAAAAACTAATGAGATATTTTTACGCCACTATTTTTTATAGCACTATAAACATGCACAAATTTTATTGTTACCCAAAAAAACAGTAACCCATTTGAAAAACAAGAAAAATAAACATACATCAACTTTGTCACAAAAATGTAAAAACATACACGTCAATTGCATGAGTTTTTTTGATGTGGCGAACTAGCTTTGAGGTTTTTTGGAAAAACTATTTTACTATATTGACAGGATTTGCTCGAGATATTT
>WQSY01000139.1 GCA_009787585.1 Candidatus Bathycorpusculum sp.
CAAGAAGCTTTTCACACACATAATTACCAACCACAAACACCTTCAAAATACTAAAAGACTTCAAAAACAAAAACAGCCTCCTCCAAAACACGATACTCACACGTACCAAACGCATATACAAGAACCTCACCAGTTTGATGATCCATCGCATACCAAAACCAACACCGATACGACTTATCATGAACAAAGACCACATCTCACCCATCCCTGCTGCCTCAACACAAACAAGCTCAACAGTGATTTTTGACGAATCTCTATGGATTAAAAGATAAACTTTAGCTGATAGTTTGCGTTTTTCCATTAAATCGTGTCAAAGCTTATTTGTCTATTAAACATTATCTCTTGTATGTTCAGATTTCTATCCGGCGCACCTAAAAGACTCAAAAACATACTCTCACACTTCAAACAATACTTCACAAAACCCCAATACAACAACTTTTGCAGAACAGAACTAGCCCTAATCACCGCAGGTAAAAAAGAACACAACATAACAAGCCTAAACGACCTCTTCATAAACAGAAAAAACCAAAGCACCCAAAACCGCTTCCTAACAAACCCAAAATGGAACCACCAAAACCTACTAACACACGCAAAAAACCTCCTAATACAAGAAACAAACAAACAACCCCAACCACCCGAAGACACACCAAACACCAAAACACCGCTCCATAGACGATACGGTCTGCCGCAAATACAGCCCAAACACAGAGATGGCCTGCTACAACTATTCCTCCACCCAAGGAAAAATCCTAAGCCACGACTACGTAACAAGCGTGTATCACAACGACCAAATCAAAATCCCAGACAACATTAAATTGTATGGCAGTAAAAAGAAGTGTGAGCAAAAAAAGGTGCCTTTTAAAACCAAGATAGAGCTTGCGTGTGAAATAATTGATGAACACACGCCGTTAACTAAACAGACCATTATGCATTGGGACAGTTGGTATACGTGTAGTGAAGTGGTGAAGCACTGTAAAGATAGGGGGTATCGTTGGATTGGTGATATCAAAAGCAATCGTGTAGTCTACTATCAGGGTGAAAAGTTTGCTCTTTCTAATTTGTATGATTTATTGTGTGAAGAGGGTAAATTTGTTGATGTTGTGGTTAATGGTGAGCTCTTTTTGGTTTGTGGTGTTAAGGTGTATGTTGCAGAGATTGGAGATGTTGTAATTTTGATAAATGTTAAAGCAGGTACACGTGATTTGCATTTTTTGTGTAGTGATCTTTTAGAGTTGTCGGTTTTTGAGTTTTTGGAGATGGCGCTTAAGCGTCATGTGATTGAGGAGGTTCATAAGGAAGTAAAGGCATTGGGTTTGGGGGAGTATCAATTCCAGCGGAGCGAAGCGGCGCTTATACACGCGCACCTAGTCTGTTTGGCGTTTGTACTTCTCTATATTTTGCGTCTTCGTCTTTTGCGGTATGGGACAAAGAAGACTCTTCTCACTACAGATGCTGCTGTTAAATGGGTTAGGGGGCAGGCGGGTGGTATGTTTGTTCATATGATTAGAGAGTCAAAGGAATCCACCAAAAGCTTACTTTGGAGGATTAACACGAAATAACGTAAAAACGCAAAGTATCAGCTAGATTTACTTACCCGTTCCAGCTTTCTTTTTTTCAATGTACCAATAACCACATCAACACTTATGCGAAATACACGAGAAATATCACGTACGCCTGAACCAATTATAACCATTTCAAACATGCAAACTTTACCCCAGACTCACAAACATGATACCTGTAGTCCAGTTGAAATGTTGAACGTGGACATTTTTCGTTTCAACAAGTATAACTTTGTGTTCCATTTGGTCGTTTGCCGAATTTTACAACATTTGTACTCCCACAAGAGAGACACTTTACAGACACTAACACCATAACATACACACTATCAACCTCTACATAACAACACTATACTTCAACATATCCATCAACCAATAACTAACACTACCGTCTGTTTGGTGTTGTGCTCCTCTATACTTTACGACTACGTCTTTTGCGTTATGGAACTAAAAAGTCTCTTCTTTCTACGGATGGTGCGGTTAAGTGGGTGTGAGGGCAGGCGGGTGGTATGTTTGTTCATGTGTTTAGAGACTCAAAGGAATCCGCCAAAAGTTTACTTTGGAGGATTAACCCGTAACTTTCAACGGTTAGGAAATATGTTTTTTTATGATTTTGTATTATTTGTTGATTAGGGGTATTTGTTAACGTTTGATATTTGAGAAAAACTGTTATAAACGTGTCATATATTGATATTTTACAGTAATTTATGTAACTCATAAATCACGTTACATATATGCCTATTAGGTATATACGATCCACCAAAACTAAACTGCAAAAATACGGCATTTTCCAATTTCCACCTCAAAAACACGCTCTCAACCAAACCCTATCACCTAACCACTAAAAGTTACGGATTAACGCGAAATATCGTAAAAACGCAAAGTATCAACTAGATTACACTTTTTTAAAAAGCTTAATTAACTGGGTTTATTTTCCTTTATGCAGGATTGATGTATTAACATTATGTTGTGGTTGTAAATATATGAAAATTTGTGTGATTTCAGGGTTAGCAAAGTTTTCTGGAGGTTTGGAAAATGTTGTTGACGAATTGAACAATTTTTTGATTACCTCTGGTATAGAGGTCAATGTTTTTGGTCGAAGTAGTTCCGATTTTGTAGAGTTTAATCATAATTGTAAAATAGTAGGTGTTCGGCCCTACTCTTTTTTTCCTCCTAACATAGGTATGCCGTGGAAATTTGAGTATAACTTGAAGGTTTGGCGGAAAACTAGGGCTTTTGGTTCTTATGATGTAATCCATGGTCATGGTGATAATTGTTTTTTCTCCTCTTTGTTTAGGGATAAAACTCCTTTTATGATGACATTTCACGGAACTATGGCAAAAGCTCTGCAGAATTCTATAGATCCACGGGAAAAAACTCTTTTATGTGCTGAGAAAGTAGCTGCCGATAGATGTGACGTTGCTGTTGCCTGTTCAAATGCAGTAAAAAATGAACTTATTCACTATTATGGGTTATCTTATAAAAAAATTAAAGTGATTCACAATGGAGTAAACGTAAAAAAGTTTGTACCTATTGATAAAAAAGTTGCTAGACAAAGACTTTCACTGCCTGACTGTGGGACTACGTATGCTTTATGGGTAGGGTCTAATCCTCATCGGAAAGGCTTTTTAACAGCCGTTAAGGCTGTGGAACAATCAAGATGTTCTAAACTTTTAATTGTCGGCATGACTGGTAGAAACTCTGGAAAAAACGTTTTTTTGGGAAAACTATCTGAACAGGATTTAATTACTGCCTATAGTGCTGCAGATATTCTAGTGTTTCCAACGGTCTATGAAGGTTTTCCAATGGTTCCAATGGAAGCGTTGGCTTGTGGTTTGCCCGTCCTAGTTTCAGAGGCGTCAAATATGGGTGAAATAATTCAAGAAGGCACTCATGGTTTTATTGTAAAAGATGGCACTATTGCTGCTTATCAGAAAAAGATTGATACAGTTATTAACGATAGTGTTACGTTAAAAGAAATGTCCGTTAATTGTCGAAACCTTGCTTTGAATTATTGCTGGTCAAAGCAAGCAGAGAAATATTTGGCACTATATAACTGGCTTTCAAAAAAGCATTAATGTAAACCCTTTATTGTTGATTTATTTTTTTGAACTTTTTTCTTCTAAACAAGATCAATTTATCTCAAAATTCCTAAATTCCGCATTTCTTAGGTACTGCATAAAGTAGTTTTTTTAATTCTGCAAAATAGGTTCTAATCATGAAATGACTCGTAATTAACGGTTTTTTGTAAGGTGGTAATTGCGTGGTTGTGGTATCTGTTAGGTGTTATAGTGTGTTGTGAAAAAAAACGGTGAAAAGGTG
>WQSY01000140.1 GCA_009787585.1 Candidatus Bathycorpusculum sp.
TGTCGATGTAGTTATAAATTTTATACCTACATGCAAGAGAAGAAACTGGCGTTTTTAAGCCTTTAATGCTGTTTTACGCCTTTTTAAGACATTTTGATTATTGTAGGTATAAAAATTCGGGAATTTAGGATATAACACGATATTGTTAACTGATGAGGAACTAATTTTTGAAAAACAGAGAATCCCGGAAATGCTAAGTTACTTCAAAGAACACCCAAAAATAGCTAAACAGGTTTTAGGTTTAGTTCATTATCACATCGATGAACCAGAACTCAGCTACGCGGATATCGAGGCAATCAACTATTTTACAACAGAAATAAAAACCCTCGGTGGCTCAAATCAGGTTGGTATTGTCGTTTCAGAGGCTGATCCCCAAGATACGCTAAATGCTTATGAAACTGGGAAAAATTTGGAACCACTCCTATCTTCAAAATTGAAAGAAAGAAAAATAAGCCTATCAGGATGTTTCTTTTCAGGAGATCAGGAGAAACCTGTTCCTCTGGAGATCAAGCTTGAACCTTGAAATCTGACTTTTTAAATATTGGCAGATATTTCAAGCCTTTTTGTTCAATAATTTCTCGTGCACCTGCTTCTCTGTCAACAAGTGTAATTACGGCTGCTATCTCGCAATTGAGCTCCAAGACTTCCTCCACAGCTTTAAGAACTGAAGTTCCTTTAGTTGTTACATCGTCTACCACAACGACACGCGAATTGGGTTTTAGTCCACCTTCAAGCTTGTTCATGGTACCGTGTTCTTTGCGTTTTTCTCTAACCCAAAACGCTGGAATTGGTGAACCTTTTAAATAACTTAATTGAGCTACCGCAGTACATATTGGGATAGCCCCTGTTTGAATTCCACCAATTGCATCCAAGTTATAGTCTTTTACCATTTCAAAGAATATTTCTGCGATTAGTGATGTGCCTTCTGGATTTTGAGTTACTGGTTTGCAATCGAAGAAGACCCAACTTTTATCGCCTGAAGCGAGCACAAACGGTTCATCTTTCAGGGGTGATCGAACCAAGAAAGCTTTCTCTTCCATCAGTTCTTTTAAGCGTCTCTTCTGATTCTCTAGCTCATTAGTACACATTTTGGATAACATCTAATCTCTCTCACTGCTCCTTTTTAGCTCTTTTCTTTGACTCGCCAGAATTTGAAGGGTTTCTGTTCTCGCAAGATGATCTTCCCCTCTTTTTCAAGAAATCCTAAATATTTTGACGCGACACTTGGAGTTATTTTTGCAAGCTCAGCTACCTTCTTAGTATGTATTTCGCCTTGTTCTACTAAAATAGAGAAGATTTTCTCTTCTGTTTTGTTTGCTTCCACAGAGTCACCATCATTTTGAGCTAACTGTCAATTAGTGCATATAAGCATAACTCTTTTGCTTAAGACTTAAACATAAGAGTGAACCCTAACCGTTAACGAATACAATAAACGTATACATTCAAAGTAAAGCCTTCCACTATTTTGCGCATGTAATGGAGGAGACCTATCACCTCTACAGCCTTCAATTCAGACAAAACCCGGTCTAACGTGTTGGGAAAAGTTTTTTAGGCGTTAAGTGTACTTACTTATTAATGATTTATATGAATCCTCAAAGTCAAAACAAAGATTTTGAGGAGCAGATATGTACGCAAGCACCTCAAGCTCGGCCAGAGCACCATTCTCTTTGGGTACGTATCCTCTCATCTACAAAAAACCTCAAGCGTCCCATGGTTAGGCAAAGCTTTAATCGATCAGGGCACCGACTTTTTAGGCCAAGCTATTGGAATAAACCAAAAAAACACCCCACCAAAAAACCTCGCAAAATAAAGTTGATACATGGACCCGTGAATATACGAAAAATGCTGAGCGTAAACTGTGCAGTAACCTTTTCACTTGCCAAATCCACCTTTACGGCGACTCATTAAGAACGGTCAATGGGGTTAGGCGTGTTTTACCATCCTCTGCTATGAACCGTTTTAGAGTCTTTTAAACAACACAAAAACCAACATGTAACACCCAAATTAAAAACACCCAAAAAACATCATATAAGAAACAATGTTCTCTGCAATCTGTGGTGGGCTATACCAACCTGTTTTCTTTTATTTACCCACGTTTTAGATGGTTTAATCCTCTAAAACTTATCATCTCCGCAATTTCTACGACAGATTTAGTGTTACCTGTTTTTGCGGCGGGTTTAGCTGTTTGTTTATTTGCAGCGTTTAAAAAACGTCAACTCATAGTACTCTCCACCTTAGATTTAGCACAAATGATAGATTTACCTTCCGCAGTGTAGCGAAACTTCCCGTAGCTCTTGGTAAAGTACCCACTGCACGAATGCAACTAGGTCACAAACAAACGCAAAAACAAACCAACAACAAACCTCCCGCTGTAAGTAAAGAAAAACAACAACCGCAACAAAATAATCACGCGCAATCCAGCAAACACCGTTTACCATTGCTATCTTAAAGACACCCTTACCATATTTTTAAGCAATTATCTTTTAGCACTGTTTGCTATAGATTTGTGAAGCTTTATAAAATAGAAGTATGATATTCCTACTGATGATTACTATGATGGATGCAGAAGTAACAATAATGAGTCAAAAAGGGCAAGTAGTCATCCCTCAAACACTACGAAAACAACTAGATCTAACCCCAAAAACCAAACTCTTAATCTACAAAAAAGACAACCTACTTATACTAAAAAAACTAGAGATCCCTGACATAGTTAAAGAGTTCGATGAAATATTTGCTATGATGGATAAAAAAAACTTAAAGCTATCTGAAGCAGAAATACAACAAGAAATAGACGCAGTCAGAGCAGCAAAAAGACAACGATGATTGTAACATGTTGTTTCGTGTTGTATTGGATACTAATGTTTTGATTAGTGCTCTAATTTCTGAGGGTAAGCCCCGAGTTCTTTTGCGTAGAATTGTTTTAAACGAGTTTGTAATGGTTACGTCAGATTTGCTTATAGAGGAATTTGAGAATGTTATTCATAGATCAAAGTTTAGAGTTAATGAGGAGCAAATTAGTCGGGAGATTTATGCTTTAATGCAGGTAGCTGAAGTGGTGGCTGTAGTTTCAAAGTTTGATGTGGTTGAGAGGGATTTTAAGGATAATATGGTTCTTGAGACGGCGTATGATGGGAAGGCTGATTTTATTGTTTCGGGTGATGATTATTTATTGACGCTTAAAAGTTTTAGAGGTATAAAGATTGTTAGTGTTAAAGAAATACTGGATTACCTTGAAGAAAATCAGGTATAGCACATACTTTTACTAAAACACCCCATTATGTTAGAGCACCATTGTGGATAGTTAGTTGTTGCGTTTTGTCGTGTTGGTTGCTGGTTGTAGATGGTTTTTAAAGTTCTGTAACTTTGAAATTGATTAGCATGTTACAGTTAATCATCAATAAGGATCAGTTAAAAAATAATTTGAACAGAGTTTCTGATAGAGTGGGATATTTTCAAGTTATTGCGCTATTCTGCTCTTAACGTGTTCAAGTTATTTTTGAATTAATCCTTAGTTGTTTTTTTCGGCCAAGGCAGTTTCCCTGTCCTTTGTGATGAAGCGTTTGGTTGCGTCTGATATGGTGTTGTTTGTTGTGTTGTAGGTTGTTTGTATGTGTTTGTAGGTTCAGTTGTTGTTTTTTTTGGTGTGGTTGGGTTTTAGTAGGGTTTGGGTGTGTTTTGTGCGGTAGCCTTTGTCGCCTTTTTGTGTGAGTTTTTCTATCACTGTAACGAACATTTTTTCAAACTGTATTTATTATGCTCAATTTATTCATGGAAGTATCATGGAAGAATGATCTTTTCTCAATCATTATCTGTCAAAAATACCTTTGCTATATCTACAGT
>WQSY01000141.1 GCA_009787585.1 Candidatus Bathycorpusculum sp.
AGCTTAGGGAGCTTGTTGTAATTCCTACACTGGCAGGAGTAATAGCTTGATTTAATTTTCTGTGCGATTTACAAAGAATTTCACTCGTAAGATACTAATAGGTACTACAACCACACAATAATCACGCTACAAAAAACTGTTATTTACCAATCTTTTGTGATTAGAACCTGATTTACGGAATTTAAAAAAATGCCAACGATGTAGTGCCTAAAAAATACGGCGTTCAGAATTTTCTATTAGACGGGATAAGAAAAAAGTAAAACAATAACTTATTGTCTGGAAAAAATCAGGCTCTAACACTGGAAGAAATCAAAGCCACCGACATAGCTTAGCCATGTGCCATACACGCATAGTGGAGATGATCAAGACACTTACTATGCCGAATACCATTTGGAAGTATTGTACCCTCTAAATTAGCGTTCTTTAAGTTAGCAAACATTAAAGTCGCGTTCTCTAAAGTCGCGTTCTCTAAAGTCGCGTTCTCTAAAGTCGCGTTCTCTAAAGTCGCATACTGTAAGTGAGCGAATACTAGATTAGCGTGATGAAACTTAGCGTGCTCTAACCAAGAGTTATTTAATTTAGCGTACCGTAACTTAGTCCACCCTAATTCAGCGTACCTTAAATTGGCGCGTTCTAAATTAGCACCCTCCAAATTGGCGCGTTCTAAATTAGCACCCTCCAAATTGGCGCGTTCTAAATTAGCACCCCTCAAATTAGCACCCTCCAAATTAGCACCCCGTAAGTCCAGCTGGTTAAGACAGTCTACGGCACGAAGATTTGATGAGTTACTCGTTTGGTTTTGTAGTTCCCCCAGCCACTTTCCCGCGGCATTTTCGTCTGGCCAATTAATATGGGAAATTTTACTTGTTACATATGCACATTTACTCAATACGGCTAAAAGAGCCTCTTCTGCATTACGAGATTGCCATTTTTCGTCTTTAAAAATGGGCCTATGGTCTAACCGTTCAAACGGCATACCGCAGGTTAGTATGTACGAAATCAAATTACAAAACAATGTTTGCCACTTTTCAACTTCTATAGGGTCTTTCTTTTTTGCCAGCGTAATTTCACGTAAAAGAAACTCTAAAATTTCTACCGTAACGGGCGATTTACCGCATAAGCGAATCCAACGTTCCAAAGCTTCTGCTTCAAATCCATCAGCTTTATTTTTTTCAATTTTTTCGCTCTCAACTTTTATTTGGCGTACAAATTTTTTTGCCGCTAAATATTCCCCAAAACTCTTATGTGTAAACTCAAACGCTTCCTCCTCCAGTGAATAGTTATCTATTTTGTTGAAATAAAAAGCTATTAAAAGATTAGAAATCACCCGTTCATCTTCCAAAAAATTTTTCAACGGAATATCGGCTATTTTATTTTGTGTATAATGTGTTTGAATTTCTTTTACAGTTATAATATGTCCTGAACACTGCCAAGTTGCTGTTGCTATCTCCTCCAAAATCTCTTTAAATTCTTTTAGTTTGATGCTACGTAGTGTAGGATGTGCCTTATTTTGAGATATCGTTGTTTTAACGTAATCTCGGCTATAAACGCCTTCAATTAAATCTGCATATAATTCATTTAAAGTAGTTTCTTCCGTAAATTTCAGTTCTTTGCGGTCATAACTCTTAGCAACCAAATAATTCGACAAAGGCCACGCAGTGATCTCATTAAAGGTATTTCTCTTCAACTCTATGGGGAGTCCAGTATAATTTTGGCCAGTTAAATTGCCATAATTTTTCCACCAGACATCTCGTTTATCCTTTAAAAGCTGTAATTCATCGATATAGCCGTTTTTTTCTGCGTCTGGTAAGTAATATGGTAGTATATACAAAATCTGTCTATATCTGTTGAACTTTAATGATTTAATCAGCAGGGTTCTACCTGTAATTATTATGTGTATGTTTATTTCAGTTTCGTTTTGATCTTCAAGATAATTATTCATATTCTCAATAAATTTTGTTGCGACCTCAGCACAAGTCTCGCCTTGCTGAGCCAATTCGTCTAGTCCATCTAAAATAATTACGTTTTTCTTTAGCTCAAGAGGATTTTGAGCAAAAAACTTGTCCAAATACTTACCTATAGCCGTTTTAAAATCAAAGTCTATGTTGAATCGAGGTTGAGCGGTAACTAATCGAGGCAGGGAGATGAATAAGATGTTGTGTGCTTGTGAATGGTTTGCTGCAAACATTTGGGCAAAAGAAGATTTTCCGCTCCCTGGACCCCCGCTAATTACTCGAACTGCATCATCTCTCCGCCCAGTCTCTATCCATGTTAGCAGATGTTTTTCTAGATCAACAACAATTTTATCCGCTGTACCGGTCTTTGAATAGGTGGAAGTATTTGTTCTTGTTTCTTTTTCGTAGTAAGCGCAGGGGGAGACATAGATCTGTTTAAGACCAAAGTTTTCTTCAAATATCCATTCATCGATTTTATTCTTCAGATACGCCTGATAAAGTCTCCAATCATCTACCCTCTGCACAGCACCAAGGAATGGAGTTTCAAGATGCTTGTTCAAGGAAACATAATAATCAGAGTTTTTTCCCCATTCTTTGTGTAATGCAACGGTAAAATAAGTAGAAAATCGCTGAGCAATAGTTTTTGAGTCAGCAACTTTAACCCCTGCAGTTTCTAACAATTTGGATAGCAACGCCTGAATCTCAATTACTATAAGGTTCTCTGCAGGGTTATCGAAAAAATCAGAATCAATAGAATATGTCTTGTCTGATGTCAGAGTGTCCAAGTTGCAATTGATTTTTGTGGTCTCACAATTTTGAAAACTACTCTCGTTGAGTAATCGTGTGACGGCCTGGGTTGTAGCGTTTTTTACTAGGTTAAGTGCTCTCGTCTCAACTTTATCACTTAGCAGACCATTAACAGTATCGACCGCTTTTTCTATAGTTCCTGTTGAATTTAGTGTAAACACATTAATGATTACACCAAGTACATCTTTCAAAAGTTCTTTACTAGAAAATTGAAGTGTCTTCCCTGTATTTTTGAGTGCAATTCCCCTCTCCATAGCAAACAATCCCTGTTTGAGTTATTTCCTTTTTAATATTTATGTTTTACAACAAAACAGCATTTTCTATCGAGTGTAATCTCGAAAAGATAAAAACAAAATGGTCAAGATTACTTGCTGTCATATTAACAGGGCACAAAACTATTTTGAGTTGTTTTGATGGGGAGACTGTCTAAAAACTCAGGTTTCAATTAATCTAACCGCAACATGTAGCGTACGGTAAAAAAATGTGTGCTATGTGCAGTGTATTGCAGTTGGTGGGCACTAGTTTTTAGACAGTCTGTGGGGGTTACTAATATATTGCGCAAACATTTTCTCCTTCGCTGGAAAACGCTTTCTGTAGTTTTGACTTTTTTAACATTTACTTGAACACTATCTTATCAGCCAGTGAAGGGTATGACAAAAATAGAGTTGATAAACTATATTGGCGTTATCGACTTTATCAGGTTTAGCTCTATTAAAAAAATACCGCTCTTGAATATGATAAAACGAAAATATTACAGATGACACAGGTGTTACATATTCTGCATGGGGGTTGCGAGGTGTAAACAGGTTTTATGTATGTGTTGTAATTGAAAATATTTAGCAAGCATTTAATAGATAGAAATACTAGTATTTTTGCAATAAATTATTTTATTTTAATTAAAAAAAGTGGAAAATAGTGAAAATAGTAAATAAACTGTTGTATAGCTTTGAGTTCCGTCGGACCCGCCTCTCTACAACAAACTTTTACTAAACTTTTGCTTCAACACCACTTTTTTGCGTTACAAAAAACTCTAAAAGTTACGTGCATCTGTCTT
>WQSY01000142.1 GCA_009787585.1 Candidatus Bathycorpusculum sp.
TTGATAGAATTATGAAGGAGCTGGTTTTGCAAAAATCTTTTTTTCACCATTATTTTTTCTTTATACTCTGATAAAACTCAGTTTTTAGACAGTCTCCCACGGTCGGATGTTCATCATGGATTTTTACATAACGATCAAAATAATGAACATACATTTGCATTTGGCCCAAATCTTGATGTTTTAGTTCGCCAGTCTTAAGATCAATAATAACATAACATCGCAGTAAACGGTTATAGAATACAGGTCAACAAAGAATGATTGTTCTTCAAAACTGAATCTTTTTTGTCGCGCCTCAAACAAGAAACCTTTACCCAGTTCAAGTGAAAACTTTTGTAAATTATCAATCAGAGCCTGTTCTAGCTGGCTTTCGCTGTATTGCGCTTGTTTTTCAAGGTCAGTAAATTCCAGCACATAGGGTGTTTTGAAGAGGTCGTGAGGGTTTTCCATAGTTTGGCCTTTGTTTGCTAGTGTCATAACTTTAGCTTTGTCGCGGGAAAGGGCTAATCGTTCATAAAGAGAACTGCCAACTTGACGTTGCAGTTGTCTGACTGACCATTGCTGGCTCATAGTTTCAATCTCATAAAAACGGCGTTCAGCCTCGTTTTCGATGTGCATTAAAATTTGGTAATGTGACCAAGTTAATTTGAATTGGGCAGACAGTGTCTGCCCTTTCTGAGTGGGTCCATCAAAAAGGTTCATTAGATCTTAGGTGTTATTCTTTTTGAGATTTTAGTTGGGTAGTTGTTTGTGTTTTTTTGAGGTTTAGATTGTTAATGTTCCGCTTATTCGAAAATTCACAATACCACTTACAATCTCACTCATAACATCATATGCCTAAGTCGATTTCTAAACTCTCCATCCCCTATCAAAAACTTTTTCACCCGACTACTAGTATTACAGTTGTAAGTGTTGTTTGTGTCAGTGGTGCCACATTGCAGTAAGCTGATGATCACGACGCCAAAGTATCTAATGCTCAATTGTCTTCACCGTTTGAGCAACACGTGTATAAAACCAAAAAAGCACCCGTACATCACCCTTACTTAAACAAGCAAACCACGCTTTTTTTTAAACAAAGCCAAACTACAAGACGAAGACTCATACTTTTGCATAGACCTTGCATCCAAAGAACAACAAGAAAGATACGTAAGTAGCGCATGCGCCAAGCAAGCAAACGTAACATGCTTATACCAACCAGAAAAACTCTGCACCTCATATTGATCAAACCCAACCTTGGATTTACTTTCCACAAAACACCTCTCAACCGTCCACCGCCGCCCAGCAACCTCCACCAACTTTAAAACAGAAACACCCACAGGCGCAAAACAAACATACGCACACAACTCTTTACTATCCAATAAACTCTTACGTACAAGTAAACAACGCCTCCAACCCTCTATCACCGGAATTTCTAGTTCTTTAATTTGCCAATTATATAATCGTGCACCCTTCGATCCATCCCCACAACTAGCAGTAAACCATTTTGTCTCATCAAGACCTTTAAGAACAAAGCTCACCGACACCCTTTGATCTTCCTCTTGCAGGTATTCTTTTCCTGATACACATAAAACATAGCATTTACGTTGTTCTTCAAGCCACATACGCAACGTTTGGTAGTCTCCATATACGCAGTCTCCGGTGACCCAACGATAAGAAACCCCTCTTAAAGTAGCTTGCTTTATCATTTCCAACGCCATTTCAGGTTTAGTTTGAAACACTATAGTTTCAGGAATCCCAGCCTTTTTACACCGTTCTTTATCGTCAAACCAGTCTTTTGGTATGTATAATTGTCGATCTATAGGCGTATGACCCTTCTGACTTGCGTATGTGAGAAAGACGCCTATTTGGCAATTCTCAATTCGACCCGCAGTACCACTATACTGACGCTTAACACCACAGGAGCGTTTGCCTTGCTTAAGAAAGCCTGTTTCATCCACCACAAGTATGCCGTCTGGATCACCCAACTTTTCATTCACATACATTTGTAGGTGGTCTCGTAGTTCGTCTGCGCTGAAGCGTCCTCGGTAGAGAAATTGTTGCAATACATAGGGTGTGGTTTCTCCTAGAGCTTCGGAGAGTTGCCATCCGTTTTTGCGCTCAACTTGACTTAGGAGGCCTGTTAGGTATTTTTTTGCTGCGATGCAGCTTTTTTTGTTTGTAAATACGTTTTCAATACGGTTTATTAATTCTTCAAACGCTGTTTCTATTTCACAATTCAACATTAATACCCAACACTCACAACAAAGCGGTGTCTAACACATAACAACACACCAACTTATAAATATTTACAACTGTAATACTTAGTTATTGTAGGTATAAAAATTCGGGAATTTAGGATCATAGTGTTCAGAGTTGTAGTGTTCAAATAAAAATAAACTTAGGTTTACAGTCTTGTTTGTTATAGTTTTTCCATAGTCCATTTTTTGGCTTCAGCTATATCTGCAGTGTTTGGTCTGCCACGTCGGGTAAAGCCAAATGTTTGTCCTAAACAAATGAAATAGTCAGTTTCTAATGTTTGGCCTTTTTGTTCAAGGGTTTCTTTAACTCTTTGGTAAGCCAGTTTATTGCTTGCCCCGCCTCCTGCCCAAGTCATAAATAGCACGAATCGTTTGTTGTCACTGCCAAGGTTTGCTGTTTTTAGAAAATCTAACATTTCTACATAAGGTTCACCCCCGCGTATGCCTGTGCCAAGAAAAACCAGATTGTAATTTTCTAAAAATACACTAGAAAGGTCAAAGTTTTTTGTTAGCTTTATTGCCTCACAATTAGCGGTTTGTGCAATTGCTATTGCAATTTTTTCGGTATTGTTTCGGTGTGTTGAGTAAAAAACAATAGAATTCATGAAACTTGCCTTCAAAATAGTAATGCATCATCACCTAATAATTTGTATCGATGCTAACCCAGCATCAACTGTATTAAACGCTTTTTGGATAAAAGTTTCTTCGATTTCATACCTAATAGTATAACATTTGTGTTTGAATTTTTATAGCAAAATGAGATCAGCATTTTAACGTCTTACATGTCGCTTGTTTATAGGAAATAATATAATAAGGAGAAACTAACCTTTGTTTCTGTATAACCGTTTTAGGCTACGGTAACCAAGCCAGGTCAAAGGTGAAGGACTCAAGATCTATATCGCTTTGACAAAAGGCGTCTGATGGGAAATCCTTTCCCGCAGGGGTTCGCAGGTTCGAATCCTGCCCGTAGCACCAACAAAACCTCTAAAACAGCTATATTTGGCGCTTGCTTTCACTATTGTTAAACATTGTAAATTAACAACACACCATTTGTTACTACTCAGCAGACCATATAGCGTTAAGCGTTATCTGTAAGCCACTATGTACAGTGACTCGCCTACAAAAACACGGTACTAAAACATAAAAAAGAAAAACAAACACTAGCCACACACATTACATCATGAAAACACTATGTACAGTGGAATCCCTGCTGAATAGTAACTTAAAAATTCAACCATGACCTCAAAGGTTTCTTTTTTACCCAAATAACCTATAAAAACCTCATCACTTAATTTTAGGTCATGCCTCAAACTAGTTTATTTCCAAATTCTAACACATTTATAAACAAACCAAAAACAACCTTAGGGTCAGTTAAATAATAACTTGCGAAAAATATAATAGGTTGTTACTGTAATCTATTTTGGGAACACAACCAATGGAGCGAGAAGAAATACGCA
>WQSY01000143.1 GCA_009787585.1 Candidatus Bathycorpusculum sp.
TGGTTAACATGTAAAACTGTTCATAACCCAATATTTGCACATACAAGTACACCACTTAACAAACGCCTCAAACCCCGTACGCACTAAGTTAATGACATTGAGCACTAACGGGTTTTTTAGTACGTCACGTGGTTTTTCAAGTGTTTGTCCCTCGTTAGCAAGCCGCATAACCTCAGCTTTATTGCGAGATAAAGCAAGGCACTCATACAAACTACTGCCATATTGACGCTGAAGCTGCCTAAAAGTCCATTGTTGATTTATCGCTTCTATCTCATAAAATCGGCGTTCCTCAGAATTTTCAATACGCATTAAAAACATGTAATGTGACCAGCTAAGCCTAAAAGGGTAAGTTTGGCTAGACAATATCTGGCTTTTTCTGGATGGGTCATTATTTTCAAAAAGACTAGACAATGTCTGGCTTTTTCCAGTTTCCACATCCACTGGAAAAGATGCTTGTTGAATTGTTGGTATATAAGTTTGGTAAAACTGACGGGCATTTTTTAATGTAGATAGCGAGAAGCCAAGTCCAAATTTCTTTGTTAAAAAGTCTGCAAGTTTACGCATAAGCCCCTGTCCGTATTCTACGTGTGCTTTACCGTCTTGTTCTTGTTCAATAATCATGCGACCAATTTCGTAATAAGTGATGCACATTGTTAAATCTGTAGTGCGCCCTACATAAGTTCGTGCTTGCTCAATAATTGTGGCCACATTATCAAAGAAAGTCTCCACTATAATTCCTTCTTTAGTATATCAGGTGTGCAGGTTTTAAAAATCTTCTCAAAAATTGTAAATAATTTTTGGGTTGTAATTAAAATAGTTGTCACTCTTGCTGAGTTTGTTGCTTTAATTGATATTGGCTGTGAATTATGTTGCTATTAATTCTGATTATAGCAGTGAGCTTTTTTATAAAAAGTAAAATGGCAAATATTAATGTTAAATTAGTTAAAAATATTAGATATTTATTGCAAAAGTATGGGGTGGTGCCGAGAGCTAACTGGGGTGGGTCGTTTGCAGGGTCAGACACAATTGACATATTTATGTTAATTTCTAACGCGTTTTTTCCCTCTCACAATTTCTATGATGTAGAGTCACAGAGCGAAATGTTGATAAAAAGGGGTTTGATTACAACAAATGTAATTTACTGCCGTGACAATGTTGGGCGATATTTTGTTTCTCCCCCAAAATGGTGTTAAAGCGTATTGATGGTCAAGCAAGGCACAATTTGAGGCTTAAATAATAATGGAGATAAAAGTGATATGAGTGAACGCAAAAACAAGGAGAATACTTCTCAAAACAACGATACGTTAATTTCTACAACGCCAACGGGTCTTGAAATAAATAGCAAACTCATTGACTCAAGTAACGAAGTTATGGATGAGTCTGTACTTTTTAAGTGTGTAACTGAAATCATTGAGAACCGCAAATGTCGTGCCGCTGCATATGCAAACAGTGAGGTCACGTTGATGTATTGGGAAGTTGGGCGGTACATAAACTCTGTTATTCTTGATTTCAAACGAGCAAAATATGGTGAAAAGATTTTCGCCACACTGTCGCGAAAATTAGTTGAGGTATACGGAAACAGTTTTGAAGAAAAGAACTTGTACCGTATGATGCAATTCGCTAATACTTTTACGGATATTACCGCATTGCAAAAATGGTCATGCGTGTTGAGTTGGTCGCATTTTCGTGAGCTTATACGTGTAAAAAGTGATGAGGCACGAGCTTTTTATGCTAATGATGCTGTTGAGCGACAACTTGGTGTTCGAGATTTGATGAGGCAAATATCACGCAAAGCTTATGAGCGGCGTGAGATAGCTGACACGCGGATAAGTGACGAGTCTGGGCTTCCGTTTAATGTGTTTAAAGACCCGTATTTGCTTGATATGCTTGGATTGAAAGATAATTTTCTTGAGGCTGATTTAGAAAAGGCAATTCTTGTAGAGCTTGAAGCGTTTATATTGGAATTTGGTCACGGCTTCACCTTTGTTGAACGTCAAAAACGGATGATTATGGACGATGAAGATTTTCATTTGGATTTGCTGTTCTATCACCGTATCTTAAAACGCTTAGTAGCAGTAGAATTAAAGCTCGGTAAGTTTAAACCAGAATACAAGGGGCAGATGGAGTTTTATTTACGTTGGCTTGATAAATATGAGCGTAAAGAGGGCGAAAAAACGCCTATTGGCATTATTCTTTGTACGACTGCTAGTCGTGATCAGATTGAACTAATGGAGATGGATAAAGTTGGTATTGCTGTTGCTGAGTATTGGACTGTTTTGCCGTCAAAAGTAAAGTTTGAGCGAAAGATAAGTGAAATACTTCAGGAAGCAAAGGAACGTCTTAACCGCCGTAAGTCGCTTACAGATAATAGTGGTGTGTCGCGGCAAATAGAATATTTCATCGAACCAAAAGATGCGGATGTTGATCCGTAACTTTTAGTCTCTAGGTAATATGTACTTTTAAGCTTTTGCATGTTATTACTGTATACCACAGTTAAAACATAAAATTAAGTACAAACAAAAAAATATTTTGACACAACTTCAACATTAACCAATATATTATGAAACCATAAACCACAACACATATACACCTAAATTAGGCATATATAAACGGGTAAAAACAAGAGAAAAAACACACATGCCACTACCAGACTGGATACAAAAATACAAAAAAACCGGATACGAAATAAAACACATCAAAAGCAAATACTACCTCTACGAACTAAAATCCAAATGGGACAAAACCAAAAAGAAACCAATCAAAGTCACCGGCAAATACCTAGGAACCATAACACCCCAAGGCTTCCAACCCAAAAAAATCACCCCACCACAAACAACAACCAACACCACCACCCCCACCACTACTGCTACTATTGCCCCAAGTCAGATAACAACCAAAGAATACGGCCTCTCAACATACCTAACAAGCATATCCCAGGACATAAAAACCGTCCTCGAAAACACCTTCGAACCCAACCTAGCCAAAAAAATATACACCATAGCCATACTACGCATCATGGGCGACACCGTCTTTAAACGCATGGAACACACCTACCAAACAAGCCACCTCTCAAACCAAACACCAAACATTGCATTAAGCAGCCCCACCATAACAAACACCTAACCCTATTAGGCAACCAACGCCGTAACATTGAAAACGCCATGCTAGAACTCTCCAAAAGCGTAAGCAACATCATAATTGACGGCTCCAAAGTCACCTCCTGCTCGCATCAAATGTCTCTTGCCCAAGTGGGCTACAATAACAAACATAACTGGAATGCGCAGGTTAACATTATGTATGTGTTTGAACGTGCAGCTTTGCCTGCGCCTGTGTTTTATCGTTGTATTTTTGGTAATATTCCTGATGTGTCTGCTATGGAGTTAACTATGCAGTCTATGCATCGTGAGGGCAGCTTTACAGTTGTGGGTGATACGGGGTTTGCAAGTGAGGCCAATTTTAAAATGTTAGAAGCCACGGATTTGCAGTATGTTATTCCTCTTAAGCGCAGGTCATGTTGCAAAATAGTTTATTAAGTGTGTGGTACATATTGAACGTCTGTGCAGGCAAATAACATGGTAGAAATTAGTATAAAATGCATTCATTGCAAC
>WQSY01000144.1 GCA_009787585.1 Candidatus Bathycorpusculum sp.
TAATCTGTTATTTATTTTTATTTGTGGTGTTTAACGTGAATGTTAACATCAATTGTGTAAAAATGTGTCTCGATTACGTAAAACAGCGGGAGTTACGGTTTAAGTAATAAAGAGCGTATCATGGCAAGTGTTGAGGTTAATGAAGGGGAAACTTGAGGGAAATCGTTTGTATAGTCGTTGTAGTGAGGCGTTAAAAGTTGGGTGTTTATTCTTCTTCTGTGGATGTGGTTGAGTATGGCAAATGAGACAGACGTGTTGAAGGAAGTACATGATATTCGTTTGCGTATTTATGAAGAAACTAGGGATTTAACACCAAAGTAGCGTACAGAGTTTACTAGTAGTATTGTGCGTGAGTTTGAAAAGGAAAGCGGTGTTACGTTTCAACGTTTAGAGACAACACAACGCTCTTCACAGCGTAAAATTTACAAAGTGTAGCTGAACATAGTCCATAACCTTTGCAAACTGCTCTTTTTTTTAAAACCAAATAATCAGTCAAATTAAACCTCAAGCTTCAATATTGCTTGCAATTGTAACAACAATTCAAATCTTACAACAATTGAGCTTTACAGAAGCTACTTTTTTAGGTTTTTAGGGGTTTTAAATAGTTTGGCGTATTAGATGGGTGCTTCCTGTTATGGAACTTGTCCGTTTGGACTATTTGCCTGCATAAGGCTCATTTGCGCTTGGAAAAATCTTGGAAACTCTCCAAACCAACCCTTTAGCGTAGGCTTTACTTCTTTCTAAAAACTCTAAAACACAATCTTGGAAACCGCCAAAAATAGTACCTTTAACCAAAAAACCATTGTAAACCATAATTAAGTAAAAAACAAACAGTATTCCAGCCAATATGGGTAGAACAGCACGAAATAAACAATAGTAAAACATGAAAAACAGGTGTAATCTGGAAAAATCTTGGAAACCGCCAAAAATCAACTCTTTAACTAAAAAACCAACAAAAAAACCCTTAAACAAAAAACAACCCAAAATTCGCCAGCTGCTAAATTGAAAAAAATCTTGTGTAATTGCCAAAAATCTGGAAAAATCTTGGAAACCGCCAAAAACAACCCCAACAACCAAAAACCACCACAAAAACACCCAAAACAACAAACAAACCACAACCACACACCAAACAACAAAACAACAAAACAAAACCCCATTTTCCCTCTACCTTCTCTCTACTCTCAATAAGCACCTCAAACAAACGCAACCACACAACATTTCTTCAAACAACAAAAACCAAACAAGCACTCCCAGCCCAACCCAACAACGTTCCACAAACAGCACCGAAGCACAAACAACAATAGGAGATAAACAACAATGTGTAAACAAAACAATTTTTCCCAAAAAATCAACCCACAACAAACCAACCCTCAACTCAAAGTCTATATTGCCAACCTATCAAAATACAACAATGGAGAACTATTTGGAGCCTGGCTAAATCTGCCTGCTACGCACAATGAAATCAAAGCTTTCCTAAAAACAAAAGTTGGTCTAAACCGTCAATGTGAAGAGTATGGCGTGCATGATTATGAGTCAGACTTTAGCTTGGGCGAATATGAAAATATCTATACACTTAACATGTTAGCCGTAGCGTTAGAACAGATGAATGAAAACGAAAAAGACCTCGCAGCGGCCTATTGCAGCTATAACGGACTCAAAGATGCTCTAAGCGTAATTAATATGTGTCTTCAAGTTAGCGAACTTTCGTATGTACAGATAGATGATAACACTTGGGGTAGCAAAGAAGAAAAACTCGGATACAAGCTATTAGATGAAATAAACACCGACATAAAAACGGCTCTGGAACAATGCAAACTAGGCAACAACCTAACAGCGTATGACTACTTCAACTTTGAAGCCTTCGGCAGAGACGCCTCCATAAATGACGGCGTGCGCCCAGAATAGGGCTCGATATGAAACAGCAATTGGTGCTGTCCCATAAGATAACATGGGAAACAACCTGACTTACCGAAACGCGAAAGCAAAACGGAAACATAGCACGTCAGGAAAGCAGAAAGTCGTCTAAAAGCAATCGGACGCGACTGAACTGCGATGTTAAGCGGAACAAGGTTCAAGTTGAATCTACTAAATGCGAGTTTCCAATTTCCCTTTTGATGGGACAGAGGAAAGTGCCTGAAACCTCTGGTACAAGAACACCTGAAAATAGCCTTCTTTCAGATGGTTATCAAACTCTTGTACAATCTGTAGGAGAACCTATGGTAACGAAACAAAAGCAGAACCCACATCCGCATAAACCAACATATCGAGTTAACTGGGGATACTCTAAAAGAGAACGCCAAAACAAGGCTATAGCCGTCTGGGCTTGAATATCTCTCATGAGTACGGAACGTCCATAGTAGTCTGAGGACGATAACGTCGTCTACATGGCGAAGGGGCGTAGTTGCTGCGAACTAAAATAGAAATTGATTAGGGAGGAAAACCTCAAACGAAGCCAACAATGGAAATTTTAGCAAAAATCAATAAAAACTCAAATAAAAATAAAGAAGAAACCTTCACAAGACTCTACCGCTACCTGCTAAGACCCGACATATACTACACTGCCTACAAAAATCTCTACGCAAACAATGGTGCCGCCACAAGAGGTGTAAACGATGATACAGCAGACGGTTTTAGCGAAGATAAAATTGTCAAAATCATAGCCTCGCTAAAAGATGAAACATATCAACCTAATGCAGTGCGACGAACATACATAAAGAAAACAAATGGCAAACAAAGACCCTTAGGTATCCCAACGTTCACTGATAAACTGGTGCAGGAAGCTCTACGCATGGTCTTAGAGGCTGTGTATGAACCCGTTTTCTTGGATTGCTCACATGGCTTTAGACCAAACAAAAGTTGTCACACCGCATTAGCAAGTATAAGTCGTGAGTTCAGTGGAATCCGTTGGTTTATCGAAGGCGATTTAAAATCGTGTTTTGATAACATTGACCACGCAGTCCTTATTGGATTGATTTCAAAAAAAGTTAAAGATGCACGACTAATCAAGTTGATTTACAAGTTTCTCAAAGCGGGCTATATGGAAGATTGGCAATACTGCGCAACATACAGTGGAGTGCCACAAGGAGGGGTAATATCGCCACTTCTTGCAAACATTTGCTTACACGAACTTGATAAATTTGTAATGACGACGCTAAAGTCAGAATTTGACCGCCCATCAGAACGCAGATACACACTACCATACTATGCATTACGAAACCAATTAGCCCAACTAAAGAGACGTATAAACAGAGCAAACGGTACCGAACGTCAACAACTCATTGATAAACATAAGTACACTCGATCAATGCTGATTAAAACGCCTGCCAAATCTCAAACGGACACGTCAAACGCATGAAAATTTCGTGAAAAAGTCAGACCAACTGTTTTAACCGCCAACTGAAAAAATAGATAAAAACATAACTAATAAAGTTTATTAAATCTAGTATCACACTAGTCAATACTGTGTCACATTTATAACTAACAAACACAACACATCGCACACAATACAACAAAAACGAACACACAT
>WQSY01000145.1 GCA_009787585.1 Candidatus Bathycorpusculum sp.
TTAGGGAGCTTGTTGTAATTCCTACACTGGCAGGAGTAATAGCTTGATTTAATTTTCTGTGCGATTTACAAAGAATTTCACTCGTAAGATACTAACATATTTTGTAAAATCTCTGAAAATATTTTTCTTATCCATAATTTGACAATGCCCTACGCTATAGTCACTGATACTTGCCTTCATGCTAACTGTGTTAAAGCTTATTTGCTTATCGATATATTGAATGTTAGTTTAGAAATCTATAGACACCAAACAGACAAACAGACAGCAAATGTGACTTTTTCTCCAAAGAGGATGTTAACTCTTTGAAATAGCAGTGTTTAGCGTTACGTTACCTACCGGGTTTATTGTATATAGCGTTAGGGTTGATTTACATTGCTTTTTACTATGCTAAAATAATATAAGGGAAACTAGGATGTCACCTGTAAACGTAACCTGCGAGGCTTCAAAGATATGCAGAAGAGCTGTGGTAATAAACGGTTAGTTGTGAGAAAGTTTGGCAGGTTTAATTCACATAGCTAGGTTATGTTATTAGTGAGTACGTATAGTAGGTATAGGTGAAGAAATATGAACAGTAATAGCAGTATGCAAAAGCGAGTAAATCAAGTCATTGCAGATTATAAACCTGAAAACGTTCACATAGGCGTCTTAGGCAGTCATTCAGCATTGGAAATAGCTGCAGGCGCTAAACAGGAAGGTTTCAAAACAGTTGTTGTATGCCAAAAGGGACGCGAGAAAACATATACCCATTACTATCGCAACATCTTTGATAAAGTCATATTTCTAGATCATTTTCAAGACATCACAAAACCGGAAACAGTTAAAGCATTAGTTGAACTTGACACTGTTTTTGTGCCTAATCGTTCTTTTAGTGTTTATGCCGGCTATGAAGCTGTTGAACAAAAATTTGCTGTCCCGTTAATGGGTAATAGGTACTTGTTAAAAACTGAGGAACGCACAGCGCCTAAAAATCAGCTGTGGCTACTAAAAGAGGCAGGTATAGAGTTGCCACAGGGTATTAAAACGCCTAAGGATATAAATTGTCCTGCAATAATTAAAGTTCCTGAAAAAGAACGCTCCATTGAGCGAGCATTTTTTTACGCTTCAAATTATACAGAGTATCAAAAAGAGGCTGAAAAACGGTTAAAGGCAGGCATAATTACTAAAGAAGCACTTAATCAAGCAGTTATTGAGGAGTATGTTATTGGAGCAAAGTTTAACGCGAACTATTTTTACTCGCCGTTAAATAAGGAAATTGACCTTTTAGGGTTTGATAGACGCATTCAAACAGATTTAGATGGCGTTTTGGATATGCCGGCTCAAGAACAATTGGAGTTAAAAATTCCTACACAAAATATTGAGATTGGACATCAAGGAGTAACTATGCGGGAGAGCCAACTAGAAAAGATTTTTGAGGCAGCAGAAAAGTTTGTCGCCATTTGTCATAAAGAGTACCCTCCGGGAATGATTGGCCTATTTGCCCTACAGGGTGCAGTTACTAAAGATTTAGAGTTTCGAGTATTTGATGTAAGTCCCCGTGTGCCAGGTTGCCCCTGTGTTGAACCTACTTCACCTTACATGAAATACAAATACGGAGTTGAAGTTGGTCCAGGTAAACGT
Organism: Candidatus Bathycorpusculum sp.; assembly: GCA_009787585.1. GTDB lineage: Archaea > Thermoproteota > Bathyarchaeia > Bathyarchaeales > Bathycorpusculaceae > Bathycorpusculum > Bathycorpusculum acidaminoxidans. The sequence continues at coordinate 1,618 of WQSY01000145.1, forward strand.
GTTGCTATGGAAATTAAACGTGCCCTACGCAAAAATCGCTTATCTGAAGTGGTAACATGATAGAAACACAAGACATTCAAAAAATAATAGACAAATATGACTATACAAAACTATCAGTGGGCACTTTAGGTTCTCATTCGTCACTTAACATTTTTAAAGGCGCAAAAGAAGAAGGGCTACGAACGGTATGTATTTGTAGAGAAAAAGACGCCATTATGTATCAGAAATATCCTGTGGTAGATGAGCTTATAATTGTTAAAGATTTTACTGAGCTTTTAAGTGAGCCTCTGCAAGAGCGTCTCCGTAAACTTAACGTGATTCTAATTCCACACGGCTCGTTTACAGCGTATTTGAGCACTGAGCAGCTTATAGAGAGTCTTAAAGTGCCCATGATGGGCAATCGTAAACTGTTACAGTGGGAAGCTAATCGTAAAAGTCAAGAAGAGTGGTTACGACAAGCAGGTCTAAGATTACCTGCAACTTTTAAGTCACCTGAGAATATTGACCGTCTGGTTATTGCAAAAATGCAGGGTGCTAAAGGCGGCAGAGGCTACTTTTTAGCTAACTCTTCTAAGGGTTTCTATAAAAGAGCAGACGAGATGCTTAAACGTGGTTTAATTACCAAACAAGACATAGAAACAGTGCACTTGCAAGAGTATGTATTGGGAGTAAATGTGTATCCAAGCTACTTTAGCAGCCTCTTAAATAACGATGTTGAACTACTCGCTATGGATCGTCGTTACGAAACCGCTGTGGACTCTATAGGAAAAATTCCTGCCTCAGAACAACTTGAAATTGACATAACTCCCACATATTCAGTAGTTGGAAACTTTCCCATAGTTCTCCGAGAATCTTTATTGCCAGATATCATGCGTATGGGAGAGGCTGTGCACAAAAAAGCAGCGGAATTAGCATATCCGGGTATTATTGGGCCCTTCTGTCTTGAAACCGTAATTACAGACGACCTTAAAATTTATACTTTTGAAATTTCTGCACGTATTGTGGCAGGAACAAATGTAGGTATAGGCACCTCACCTTATGCTTATCTAAGATACGGCGAAAACATGTATATGGGCAGACGTATAGCACTTGAATTAAAAAACGCGGTAAAACAAAAACAACTACAAGACATAATTGCCTAAACGAAACTTTTTTTATTTATTTTTATTTAATTGCGCGTTTAGAAGTAGAAAATTTATGTCTTTTAGCTTTGTTTGGGTTGGTAGCTGGCTTGCTTGTTTGAGTAGGGGTTGCATTGCTTGTTTTATGTCTTGGGCTATTTTTTGGTCTAATTCGTTTTGCAAGATTTGACGTTCTTGTTTTAATTGTTTGTTTTCTAGGATTAACGCTTTGATTTCTGCTTTTAACCGCTTTTGTTCTATTGCTAAGTCGTTGTTTTGTTCTGACATTCAGCAGTTAGAACATTTAACGGGTATGTAAAGCTATTTGTCCTGGTAAATAGGTATGATAAAGTTCACGTCAAACGCATGAAAATTTAGTGAAAAAGTCAGACCAACTGTTTTAATTGCTGACTGAATAAATAGATAAAAACATAACTAATAAAGTTTATTAAATCTAGTATCACACTAGTCAATACTGTGCCACATTTATAACTAACAAACACAACACATCGCACACAATACAACAAAAACAAACACACATGAACAATATACTAGAGAACCTAAAACTAACAAACCAAACAGACCTAAAACAAAAAAACAAAACAAAACACCCCCTAAACAAAAATAATCGGCATAGCGTTTTTTGCCATGACAACAGGCACAGACAACATTGTAGACATAGCTACTTTTGCAGACATACACCACAAACAACTACAACAAATCTTCCCCCAACACCAAACCACCCCCACCCACAACACCACCACACACACCTTTACCATACTAACCCC
>WQSY01000146.1 GCA_009787585.1 Candidatus Bathycorpusculum sp.
TTCTTCACAAAAACTTAAAACTGCAGACGGGGCATAAAAAACTAACGAACCAAGCACTCCTACAAAACGTGTATGTTAATTATGGATGCATGGTTTTTTTTGAGTTATGAACTCTTTTTACTTTTAAAAAATAGACAAAATTATTTCGCGATATTTTGGAATTTGAAAATATTTGATGGGGTTGGTTTTGTATGGTGATGGTTTATGTGGTGTGGCTCTCGAATTATTGGTCAGATTATTGATGCGTTTTTTAGTATCAATAAAAATGGGTGATGTGTGTTTGGTTCTGCGTAGTTTCTTATCTTAAAAAAATAACGTATGTTGGAGTGGCTGTTTTTGATTTTATTTTTGAATTTGTTGTGGGTAATTTAATTCGGCTCTTCTGGTCAACTAGGTTTACAAACTTTTACAATAACTGAATCTAAAACACTTGGTGTTTCGTCAATAACCAATAATACTTGAAATATTTTATGTGAATTGTATACAAATTATATGCAAATAATATACAAATTGTGCAAACAAATTTAAACCAAACTGAAATAATGTGATGAATATAGTGAAATAAGTATGAAGACAAAAAGAGCAACAGTTTTAATAGTCGCCTTAGCAATGTTGTGTGTCGTAGCAGCCGTAAGCTTTGTAAGCGCAGCAACAACATCTACTGCCACGTTTTACTCGTTTTATAACGGGTATAGTGCCAATATCAGCTATATCACTGGTGCACGCGATGGCAAATATGCCGAAATCATTGGTCCAGCTGCCAACGATGGTGGACAAGTAGAATGCAATCTATCTGGTTCTTCTTCCGGGACTGTCACTTCTTATGCAAAAGGGTCTGGTGAAATCACCATATACGTTAAAAATACCAGCGGCGGTTATAATCAAGTGTTAGCTGGAACATTGAATACTGCTGAACGACAGCTCACAAGTAGCAGTGCAGGTTTTAGTTTCAACGAAGTTAGAGTTGCTGTACGTAGCCCCTCAACCGGTTGCCATGGATACATAGACTGCGTTATCACACCATAAACACAAAACAAACTCAAAACCATTTTCCCCCTTTTTTATAACTTGTTCCAAACAAAAAAAAATAAAATTATTATTACTATACCTACCATTGGTGATAGTAAGTCTTATAAGTTCGATAAATATACAATCATGATGCAAAGGCGATAAAAATATGGGAATATTGACAAGAGCAACCAAAAATTTGTATAGGCGAAAAACTCGCACAATAATAGTGATTATCGCGTTAACGCTTGCACTAACATTGCTAACAGTTTTACCGCCTAGCATAAATGAAAGAGCAAACCTCACTCAGCAAGCCATAGAATCATTCGTTGAATGGAACGATATTGTTGCTAGGGATGTTACTTTGTCAGCAACCGAGATTCAATGCGAATACGGCGACAATTTTGACCAAATTATTGGAACTGATGGTTATCTTGCCAACATACTTATGAACCAGTCTTTATATCACGCTATTGTCTCTATTCCCGATGTGAATACTGTTATCCCAATTTTGGATGATTATCCGGATGCTAATCGATCATATCGTATCTATGGGGTGCCTTTAAGCGATTCTTCTTATTTAAAAAACCCAACTATTCTGCCAGTTAACATTACTGCTGGTCGTAATTTACAAGTCGGTGATAGCGGTGTCATAATTATAGATGAAATTATTGCTAAAAACTTTAGTTGGAGCGAGTGTTGGAATGCAGGAAATACTCTTGAAGAAGCTGTTGCCCAATTGTATGCAAAAGATTATGTTGTGCATATTGGTGATTCTTTTGAGGTTTTAGATCGCAAGTTTACCGTGGTTGGTATTGAAGGTTATAGTTTTGAGCTAAGTCCACATGGTGTTACTATGAGTTTGGCAGATGCTTGGGCTGTTACTGGTAAATCTGGTTCAGCAACTAAGTATTTGCTTTTTGTTGATGATGTTGATAGTGTTGGTTCTGTTGTTGCACGCATTCAGAATTTGGATCCACATCTATTGCTTTCTGCAGGGTATTTACAACTAAATTCGGCTAGTGAAGTACTAAGTCAGCTTGATGACCTTACAAGTTCTGCTCAAAGCGAGTTGATTCGTATTCATGGTATTGGTACATTTGAGGTTGTTCTTGCGGCTGTTGTGGTTGTAGTTGTTATCTTGTTTATGATGTTGTTTAGTGTTAGGGAGAGAACTAAGGAGATTGGGACACTAAAAGCGATGGGCGCTAGTGATTCAACAGTTTTGTCACAGTTTATGTTTGAAGGTATGTTGCTTTGTTTGATTGCCGTGGGTATTTCTATAATTGTTAGCATATTTGCGATGCCTCCCGTAAGTAATATACTATTACCAATGCCCGTTGTTAACTATCCTGTTTTGTCGTTTTATCCAAATGGAACAAGATACATCAGTACTGATATGTCCATGAGTGGTATTGCTCCGCCTGCTGCTGTTACGTTTGAGTTGGTGTTGTTTGTGGTGGGACTTGCTTTGTTGTTGGGTGCACTTGGTAGTTTGTATCCTGCTTTGAAAGCTGCTAGGACTAAGCCTGCGGAGGCTATGAAATATGAATAATGATTCAGTGTTAAAAATTGAGAAATTAACCAAGATCTATAGACTTGGTAAAAGAGACGTTACCCCTTTAATTGATCTTGATTTGAAAGTGCAAAGAGGTGAGTTTGTTGCCATTATGGGACCTAGTGGTAGTGGTAAAACTACTCTACTGAACATTATTGGCTGTATTGATAAGACAACAAGTGGTAGTGTGCTCTTAGATGGAGTAGACCTTGCAAAGTTGTCTGAGTCAAAGCTTTGTAGGATTAGGCGTGAGAAGATTGGTTTTGTTTTTCAAAGTTTTAATCTTGTGCACTATCTTAATGCGGGGGAAAATGTAGAGTTGGCTATGGAGCTTTCAGGTAAGTTTAAGGGTGAGCGTAGGCGCCGTGCAAAGGAGTTGTTGGGTTTGGTGGGGTTGTCGGGTCGTGAGTTGCATCGACCTTCGCGGTTGAGTCAGGGTGAGCAGCAACGTGTGGCTATTGCTCGTGCATTGGCTAATGATCCTGCCATGATTTTGGCTGATGAGCCTACGGGGAATTTGGATGTTGTTAATAAGGAGGCGATTGTGGCCTTGTTGTCTGAGCTTAGTGGAAAGCAGGGTACAACTATTGTTATGGTGACGCATGATGAACAGGTTGCTACCAAAGCACAGCGTATGTTAACTCTTAGAGATGGAAAAATCTCCTGTTGGAACACAAATGACAGTATATAATCCCGCCATAAGCGAGACTGCAATAGTGTAAAAAAGGGCAAAAATGTGTTAAGTACCAATTACCGATATATTGTGGAAATAACCTTATGCAAGTTAGAAATGAAATTGCTGTTAATCTGAAGGTATAGTTAATGGGTGTATTTAATAGAGCGTTTAAAAGCATTTATAGGAGACTGCACCATCGGCTGCGCCGATGCTGGAAGAACCACGAAAGCATAAAAGTTGGCCGCTCGTATTATAACAATCAAGTTTAGAGGAAAAAAGAC
>WQSY01000147.1 GCA_009787585.1 Candidatus Bathycorpusculum sp.
AGCTTAGGGAGCTTGTTGTAATTCCTACACTGGCAGGAGTAATAGCTTGATTTAATTTTCTGTGCGATTTACAAAGAATTTCACTCGTAAGATACTAAGACACCTTTAAAACCTGTATAACAACATATCGACATAGAAATGGTGAGCGAATTTTTCAAAAATATAAAAAACATACATGGACTCGGTAGCGGAAAAAGACTTCACAAGCATCCAGCATAAATTCCCCGCTTTCAGCCTCATCGTACCTCGATTTCCTCATCGTCCAACTTTATAGAAATCAACAGCTTATTTTATACTTTCGCCCAAAAAACGCAACATACTCAAACAGACGCCAAAAATAGCCAAACAGACGCTTCAGTCAAGAACAGTCACACGCTCTGTAACAGGTTAAGGAATGATTTCTGCTCCGTTATACTTTATGTAGTCAAAATCGGAGAGACAAATTTTTTTCTCGGAGATTAACTGTTTAATACGGGGAATTTGTGTGGAAACATCAGTTACAAGGGCTCTAACAGTGTTACAAACCTCTAGGTAATTATTTACGTTCCAGCGTTGTGTAATATTTGCGTAATAGCAGCGTCCACCGCACATGTTTAAAATTTCGCAGTCAGAGCAGGGCAACTGATTAACAAAGACTTTTTTTAACTTTAACGGGTGAGAGTGAGCTATATGCCCTAGATAATGATTGCTCATACCCCACATTGTAGGACACGCTAAAAGGTAGCCGTCTGTTTGTATGGCATAGTTTGCCCAACCGCCGCCGCAGCGCAAAAAATTTACCTCTTCAGCGTGTAACAGAGAGTGAGCTATACCTAAAATAGGGTAAAGCTTTAAAACTTGACCCGTCTGCTCCATGGTGTTAACCCAAAAATCAACAAGTCGTCGGACACCTGGAATATAGTTATCCTCAGACCACGTCTTAAAATTTCGACGTTGATAATCATTTCCCCAAAACCCTGCATTAAGCTGCCAATGAATAGATGAGAACGAAAACATAGGATTTTCAAGCAAAAAGCGAACTTGGCGGTAAATGTCAGTCTGCTCCATTACAGTAACACGTGCAATCAATTCTCCATTAAAACCATTGCTCTTTATCAGTTTTAAATTTTCAATAACTTTACGAAAAACACCCTGACCTCTGTAAAAATCAGTCAGAGCCTCCTCACCATCGATAGAGACAAGTAACGTGTGAAACTTATTTACATATTTAGCCTCAAGTTTATCCAAAAGAAGCCCATTTGATTGCATCATATACACGTTAGGCACAACATTATCCATAATTTGTCTAAGAGATTCTAACTGCATTAAAGGCTCGCCACCGTAAAAAGTTAGAACACAATTAGGGTCTTTACTACAAAAATCCCTAAGAAGACCCACATCATATGTAACACTACGAGGCAGAGAATAATCTACCTCTAAATCATCACTAAAATTTTCATCAAAATCATCCAAAGACTCGCCAAAACAATAACGGCACTGAAGATTACAACCAGTAGTAAGTATTACATGAAAAAACATAATAAACAGCACCCATCGTACTTAATAGCACATTTGACCACAGATTCGACCTTAGAAAGACAACAACATTAAACATCATTATTAACGCTATCGTTAGCAGCATCATTATCGTTATCATCGTGTAGTTGAAGGTTTTTTGCGTCTTTTTTAGCCTTTTCCTTAACCTTTTCATAATATTTTCTAAGATCTAACTCTCGTACATCTTGTACAGGTAAAGTTTCAGGTGCTAGGAAGAGGGGAATTACGGCGATGAATAAAAAGATACAGACGAAAGTGAATATAGTTGTTAAGTCTATCATGGAAATCAGGGAGTATTGTCCAAGTATGATTTGTAGAAAATTTGATAACAAGTAAGGCAAAACGCCTATAACATAAAACTTTTCACCTCCTCGTTTGTCTGCGATATCACCCCAAATGGTAAGAAGGAATATGGGAGAAAAAATGCTCCAGGCTAGTGCGTCGAGTATTGTGTAAAAGGGTAGACTCATTGGGTAAGCAGACAATAATCCCAATAAGGCATAGCCTAAGCCGAGCAGGACAAAACCGATAAACAATAAACGTTTTCTACCAACACGATCAGCTAAAAATCCAAACAGTATTGCCAAAATACCACTTAAAACCGTTTCCACCATGGTCATTTGAGCAAAGAATTGAGTGTTACCAAAAGAGTCATATAATATTGGATTCACAAAATTATTCACCACAGAGAACATTAACCAAAGTAAGAAGTATAGCAGTACTTCTCGCGTTTTTAGTACAGCTTTATATGAGATGGTTTCTTCGTTACTAACAGATGATTCTATCGGTTTTAGAAGCAGGATTGCTATTAGACTGACAAGTTTACAAATTGTTACAGAGATCATAGCAAACATTGTACCTGAAGACACCATGGGAGATAGCACATATTCTTGGCCAAGTGTCATTATGACAAAAAAGATAGTTACAAAAAAGACGGATAGACCGCTTATTTTTGCTCGGTTGATTTTTTGTGTGGTAGCGGAGTAATAGCCCATTACAACAGAAAAGCCAAAGCCGCCGTAGAAACCGAGAATACTTGCAAGGAGTATAGTGCTGAAAAAGGAAACATTGCCTATCAGCAGGGTAATAGGCGATAATAGTATACCTACAACAATCCAATAAACGATGAATTTAAATCTATTTTTAATTTTTTGAATCAATATAGAGCTTAAAAATGCAGATAAAACAACAGTTAGCAGGTTAAAAGCAATAATTATTACAAGACTACTCTTAGTGAACCCTGAAATGTTTTTTAGTGAATAAAAACAATACATAATCCACAAGAGAGTATTAGTTACCAATATGATGTTAACTAGAGCACTCTTGTAAATACTTGATTTTGTTTTGAAACCATTTAACATCGCAAATACACATACATTACACAACACTAGTAATTAAAGGAAGCCCAAATGCATCATTGTAGCAGAAATTTATGGCATCAAAAAATTTGGGTTCTATCGGACGGTGCACGGTTTTAAAAGTTAAGGTTAACTCTTGAAGTGTTCAAGTTTTCAGCAGATTGCAACATTTCTATTGTTTTACGTAGACTTTGGTTCTTAGAAAAATACTTGTCTTTTACGTGATTATGTTCAATGTAGGCGCGCTTGTTAAAACAGGCGCACATGAATTTAACAATGTTTACATATATTTATTAAACATACTTATTTAAATCACAATTAGTTTTAAAAAACAATTTTTTAAGAAAATACAGACACATTACATACAAAAAAGTGCCAAAAACTTTAAATCAACGTATGCATATTAATTATCAGAGGGAAAAAAATGACAAACAAAAAAATCATCCGAGTATTTGGCTGCTGGTAAAAAAACTCAACCCAAATAAAAACAAACAAACAAAAATAAAAAGAGGG
>WQSY01000148.1 GCA_009787585.1 Candidatus Bathycorpusculum sp.
TGGTTAACATGTAAAACTGTTCATAACCCAATATTTGCACATACAAGTACACCACTTAACAAACGCCTCAAACCCCGTACGCACTAAGTTAATGACATTGATATTTATCTAGATTTAATCCATGAGCTCTGTCATGTAAAACAGTTCATGGAGGGCAAAGAGCTCTTTGATCCAAAATACAAATACGTAGACCGACCAACAGAAATTGAAGCCTACCGTTACACAGTACAAGAAGCACTGCGCCTTGGATTAACTAGGGAGCGTATAGGTCAATATTTGAAAACAGAGTGGATAAATAACGCAGACTTTACACGCCTATCAGCAGCTGTTGAAATTTCAGTTGTTAAACAACACAGTGTCTAGCTTCTTGATAGATTTTTAGCATTTTTTGGGTGCAGATATCCCAGGTAAAGTTTTCGCCTACAAATCGGCGACCGGTTAAACCCATGTTTTGTCGCAGGGAAGCATTTCCTAAAAGCTTTAGTAACGCCTCAGTAAATTCGGCACAGTTTCCCCGACGGGTTAACAAGCCGGTTTTACCCTCAAGAACGACTTCATTTACGCCTCCAATGTTGAAGGCCACAACAGGCTTTCCTGAGGCAGCTGCTTCAAGCAGCACAATACCCTGTCCCTCTTGAAGAGAGGGCAAAGCAAATACATCTGAGCAGCTATATAATGCCGAGAGGTTTTCATCTGTCAAGTTGCTTTTGAAAATAAAATTATCAAGTAAATTATCACTTTTTAAACGTCTAATTAACATGTCCTTTAAGGGGCCCCGGCCAATTATGACGAATTGTACATAAGGCTCAGTTTTAATTATCTCTTTAGCGACTTTAGCTAAATACATTACGCCCTTGCGAGGGATTAAATTGCCCACAAAAAGCACCACCGGCGCCTCAGTTAAGCCAAATTTTTGTTTAAGCAACATAGGGTTCTCTGCGGGTTTATACCTTTGCAAGTCTACACCATTAGATACAATGCGCACCTTTGTGGGGTCAATTTTATTGTAGTGTTTTTGTAGTTTTTCAAAAGAGTACTGGCTTATAGTAACAATTAAATCGGCTTCTTTAGCAGTTCTTTCCTCTAACCGGGCAAGTTTGGCCATAAAGTGGTTAGCTATTTTATCTTTAAAAGAGAAATTATCAGATAGCTTAGCCTGTTCAAACTCGTCTGCTAGTACCCCGTGGATAGTATGTACAAACGCTTTTCTTGCTGTGGATGGTTTTTTTAGGGTTTTTAGGAGGCCATAGCCGCTGTCATTGTGAGCCTCGTAAATATTTGCGTTAAAAACGGTTTTTGTTACAGTTCGATTAAAGGTCCAATTATCAAGGGGATAAACTTTGCTAGTTGAGAAAAGAGGAACAAAATTTATACCCTGCCTATTTAGGGGTTTTTTGAATCCTGCTTTTGTGCCGCTATAAACAGTAATATCAGCATAATGGGCAAGCCGGCTCATAGTTTCATTTATACGTCTCTCTACACCGCCCATGTATAAGTGAGGGGGCTGAGTGTTAAAAACAGCTAAACGAAACTTTTCCATATATCATAATTTGCAAAGCTGTTTTTATGCTTACTGATAGATTCTATTAGCTTTGTAAAATGTACGGATGTTACTTGGCTCTTTATAAAGTTAAAAAGGGTAGATAGTAGGGAAAAGTTTTTGTTTTTTTAAAATAAAAAAAGAGTTGTTTTTGTTAACAACTATTTTTTTGGTGGAGCATTGTCTCGGCCGGTTCCCGATTTATTTCCTGTTGTGCTAGGTGCTCCGCTTTTTCCTTTTGCCATTTTTTTCACCTCTAACCCACAATATTTTAGATTCACCAATCAACCATATATAAACATCAAATATATTTACCTATCGGTAATATTTACATATAAATCATATTTCCCATTCTAAAAACAAACCAACCAAACCACACGCCACTAACACAAAACAAACAAACACACAAACAACCACACACAAACAACAAAAAACCCATTCCACGATAAATAAACAAAACCAGAAAAGACAAACTTAAATATCTTGAAGGAAATAAAAAAAGGAAGAGCAAACAAACATGCCGCTGTTGCATAGCTCGGTAGTGCGACTGACTGTTAATCAGTAGGTCAAAGGTTCGAGTCCTTTCAGCGGCGCCACACCCCCCTACCCAACACCCACCCATTTCTCAAGTTCTAAAAAACATAAAACGTATTCACAAATGGAATCGTTAGATAAACAGTGACGAAAATTCCTAAAACCAAAAGTAACATACAGACATTATTTTACATATTCAACTTAATTCACAGAGGTTACCAATTACAAAAAGAACAGCATCAATCACTAAAAAAGTCAGGTATCTAGATGGCAAGATACCAAATGCCTATGTTTCAGCAAAAATAGCAAAAATAGTTGAAGATAAAGCGCAATACACTAAGAACAAAGCAATGGATGATAAATATTATGCAGACTTGATAATTAGCTATGTGGGTCAGTTTGAAAGTGGTACAAAAGCTGATTTTATAGAACAAGCAACTGTGCATAATTAACATGCAAGCACCCTTTAGTCAAATCACGCAATTGAATGTATTGCCCGTAAAAAACATTACATGTTATTTTTTCACAGTTCCTAACAACATACATCACATAACATTATTCACATATTTGATAAACTTTTTTTGTAACTATTCAGTTGTGTAGGGTGTTTTGAAATAGTGAGGTTATTGTTCCTGTGAGGATGCCTAAGATGGTGTTATAGGCTGACTTTTTTTGCTTAACAACAGTACCAACTATGGAAGCGATTTTACCAAAAGTCCTAGCACCCAAAACCGAACAAAAACCCCCGACACCTTCAACTTCACCTTAACACACCTAATCGCGTTCAACCAAATTGTTATCAAACAGCACCCTAAAATCAAAAACAAACCACAAAACCTCAAACCCAAACAACCCAAACCTATCCAACAAACACCTAGCCTTAGAACGTTTACACAAACCCACCAACAAAGAATTCACCACAAACCCAAACTCCAAAATACGCACACACTCACCCAAAAACAACAAAACATAACAACTAGGTAAAACACTCAAACAAGAATCCCTGCACCGCGCAACAACATTTTTCACCTTAAACAAAAACCCCCGCATCCAAACCACCCAACCCTAACCAGTATTCTCAACCACACCCTCAAGCCCCCGAAGCAAATGAGCATTACACAACGCATGCGAACAATTCCCATACTTAAAATATGCCTGCCAACAATCATGAACCACAACACCCAAAAAACCCTTCAAAACACCATTATCATCAATACCCACTTGTCCACGCTTAGGATGAACCGTAACATACATAGCCTCACCACTAGAAGCCGTA
>WQSY01000149.1 GCA_009787585.1 Candidatus Bathycorpusculum sp.
AAAACAGTCATAAATCCTTAAATCAACTGCAATTCAACATTTTACCAGTTTTAAGTATTTTTCGACAAATATCTATGGGACAACTCTGCGGAGTTACGGTTACGAACAAAAACGGTGGCAGCTCCAAAATTAACTCTTGCATCTGCTTTAGGAGTTATCTCTTGTTGCTCACTCAATGTTTTTACCTTTTACTTTTTTCTCTTCCTGAAGATTATGCAAGGCTTGCACAACCAAATTAGGATCTAAAGACAAATCACAAATAATATCACTTGTACGAACTCCTTGATTATCCTTAACATACTTCTCAATTAGCAGCATAGCTTGCTCTACAGGCATAACTTTTAACTCGATAATTTCCTGCTCTAAATCTACCCGATTTGATTTTTCCAATAATTCTACTTTTGTTTCTAACTCTTGAATACGCTGACTTAACTTTGAAATTTGCTCACTCTTCCAGTTATTAGTTAGAATTAACTGCTGTATGTCTCTGCGAACATTAGAGTTGTTTTGCGGTAAATGACATAAAAACTGTGAACCGTTATACTCAGCTTCTAATTGTCTATCGTCTTTCCATTTTGCTTGATTAGTAGCAACCATGTAAACATCACTATCGTATAGTACATAATGTTGGATTACAGTTAGAATGAGTTTTTAATTGTAACACAGTAGCGTTGTAACGAATATTTTTTAGCGCATCATAAATAACTGTTTTATTTTTCTCTGCATCAGAATACACTTTCATAATGGATTGTATGTCTGCTTTTGTTGTCTCTTTAAACAGAATAAATTCATTATTAACTACAGTAAAGTCTCTTTGTAATTCACCTATTTGTATAAAGGTGCTTTCAAAAACTTCGCCAATAAACACGCCATCTTTAAAATCAGCTAACTTTGACACATGTGTTAATTCTGTTGCAATATTTGCGCATCCAAAAAACTGCATATTTTCAATAGTATTTAGCAAGGATGAAAACAAATTGTTTAGAATTTCTGAAAGCTGCTTCATGACTCCCACACGTCTACTCAATACTTACTCTGATTATAGTTTTTTAAACTTTGCGTTATAAGCAGCAAGGTTATCACAAAAATTTTGTTATTATGCCTTTTAAATATTTGAGGCGAAGAATAAACAGTTACACGTGTTAGAATTTTAATTGAGCAAGTTAATACTAAGGTTAGGCGTTTAAAATTGTTGGTGACAGTATTGTAATTGTTGTAAACAGTTTGGGTTACGAATAGCTTTGACTTGTAGTGTAATAAATTTTGAAACAAAGAACTAAATCAAGGAGGTCTACTGTATATCCACGTCACATTAAAGAAAACTTTTTTTTAGAGCTCAACCAACAATAGATAACACGTGTATATACCGTAAACTGTTAATAACGAAATAAAGGTCAAAATAACACACTATATCCAAGGTTTCGTGTCTCTATTTGTATGAAACACTAACTTAAAGTGGTAGCCCGGGAGAGATTCGAACTCTCGTCAGCGGGTCCAAAGCCCGCTATGCTTGACCACTACACCACCGGGCTGCTTGTTTGGTGGATATTTATTGTTAGGTTTGTAATGAAGACGTGTTTTTCCTAATAAGCGTTCCCGTGAATTTATTTGTGCTGGAGGTTATTTAGAGTAAACAAGTAGAAAAATTGGGTTCTGATTGTTGTTAATGCTGATATTATTGGTGTTGTAGGAAAAGAGAGGGGAAGGCAAATTGGTGGTATGTTTTTGGTTATGTTTGCTATGTTTAATAGTTGTTTTAGATCGTGAGTGGTTATAGTTTGTGGTTAGTGGTTATTTTGTGTTGTTTGTCATTTCTTCTTTGAATGTTTCTTCGAGTATTTTTTGGTCTATGCCTATTTTTTCTGCTAGTTGTTTTGTTTGTTTTATGTATGTGCGGAAGAGGCTTTGTAGGATGTCTGTTTTTTCTCCTTCGTTAAGTTCTTCTTCTGCGAGAAGTAGGGCGAACCATCGGCCTATGGTTGTTAGCTGATATGTTTTTATCCAGGTGATGCGGTTGTCTTTTTCGTTTTTTTCCATGCTTTCGTTTAGGACACCTAGGGCTGTTAGGGTTTTTAGGTTTTCTATAACGGTTTTGTTTGAATAGTTTAGTTTTGCTACTAGTTCTTTTTGGTATAATCGTTTGTTTATTCCCTGTTTTAGGCTATAGCGTAGGATGTCAACGCCGCCTTTTGAGCCAAATATGGCTGAGAGGATTTTATCTTTTTTTTCAGTTGGTAAAAATATTACATAAGGATATAATTGTTCAGTCATATAAGCCCCTTTTATAGTACTATGGAACATTTTTGTTTTTAAAGCTTGCTTTAGGTCAAGCAGAAAGCACAACAAGAACATATAGCGAATTTGCGAAACATTAATGCAAAAAAGAGTTAACGTAAGCATTTGTTTCTTGAAGAAGCATAGGTTTTACCTGTTTTTACAGGTTGTTCTACGATGTTACAAGGCCTAGCGTATACTGTTAATTTGAAATTTGGTGTTAGATAAAAGTTTAAGATAGTAATCAAGTAAAGAAGAAAATACGAGAACATGTTTGTGAATAATTATTGTTTAGGGTTGTTTTTTGTTTTTTTCCATGTGTTGAGCAAGTATGACTATGAATCTTTCTATGCGTTCACGTGTTCGGCGAAATTCAAGCACTGAGGTAACTGTTGTAACAGGGGTTTCGCCGGCAATTAGCATACGTGTTGTTTTATCGTTAATAGAAACTAGGGCGATTTTGATGTTTGTGGGATAAGATAGAAAGGCCCCTTCAGTTTTGACGATTATGCAATATTTTTCTGGAATAGACTGTTCAATGGTCCATTCTAACTTTTCTATAGCTTTGGGAATACCTTCCCAGAGTTGTTGTACTGGATAATCGACTTCGACGTTTTCTGTTTCTTCACGCGTATATGCCATAGCTCTTCAAGTAAGTATAAAAAAGCTAATACTTAACTTTTCATCACGTGGCATCTACTTATACCTGTGTTTTACGGGTTTTGTAATATACTGTTGTTTAAACGAGTTGTAGTAAGGTATCTATACTTAGGTTTCAAGATTGCATTGTAGTTTGTTAAAGGATTATCATTTGGGTTTGTTGATCAGCTATAGGTTACTTTGTAATTTTTTCAGCTATAGTCTTCTCAAAGGTCAAATGTTTCGTCTCAACATCACTGTAGCATGGTACATATAAGAATGTAGAATAAGCTAAAAGCATAGTCAACGTTTACCCTAAATTCCCGTGAGTTAACCTCCATATGAAAAAATGGATAATTTATACCCACATAGAAAAAGTTAGAGTTTCAAAGTTTTAGGCAACACAAACCCCA
>WQSY01000150.1 GCA_009787585.1 Candidatus Bathycorpusculum sp.
ACTACATTTTTGTTAGGAAAATAGGTTATAAAAAGGGTTAAAAACTTAAAATGTCGTCATTATGAGCTTATATGGAAAGAGTATATGGGATAAAAACGGCGGAGTTACGGTAAGTTACCTAAAAATAGGGTATGTAAAAAAAGAGGTAAAAAGAATTTTATACTACTAGATCAGCCATATCAAGGCTATGTTCATAAATCTGTCTCATAAAAGAAACAGCTGATAAAAGTTGTGGAATAACATCGACTGGATAATTTTTCACAATTTTTTCAATATTTGAACAGATATTTTGGATTATTACTTTAGTTTTTCGAACGTTTTCTGCCAAGGATATATCTTTGTTTATAAAGGAGGTTATTGCTTGCTCGTTTGCTTCAAGGCAAACAGTTTGTAAATCATTTAGCAATTTTGACAATTCACTAGATGGTTTAAACCCATGTAAATTAATAGTTTTTGTAGCTACCTGTACACAGGCATCACCCATAGATTCAAGTAAACTTGCAGCAAGACGATAATCTAAACATTCAATGGGAGTTATACCTAGCTTCTCACTAAGACGAGGAGCCTGTATAATAGTTCGAAGGATTCGCACTAATAAAAAGTATAACCTGTTACTTTCCACGTCACGAGCAATAACAGTTTTTGCTAACTGTAAATCACCTGTAATAAAAGAGTTTGTAACATCACGCGTCATTCCAGAAACTATGGCGTAATTTCGTCGTAAAATTTTTTCAGGCTGCGATCCTGATGGATCAAGTAAACATTGTAAAACAACTTGAGAGTAGGTTTCCTCAACAATCTCTAAACCTACAAGAGAACTTACAGTAGTTTTTACAGTAGCTCTTATATCAAAATCAATACGGTCTTTAGCTTCAATACAGATAACATCAAAACCTAACAAGTAATGGCCAATAATTTCCCTACTAAGAAAAGGTCCAACAGGCAAAGTGACTATTTTTTGCGGAAGTTTAGAATCATATTTAGCATCAACAAAAAGTTTACCATCGCCAGTAACATCTAAATTAACCATGGAACCTCTTTTTAACCCGTTTTGTTGAGCCCAAGACTTTGGCACACAAACAAAAAACGTGCCAGTTGGGGTTTGTTGAACCTTACGTAAATCGCTCACAAGTTACCCTTCTAAATTTACATAACCTAACAGGTTTCATCTATTTAAATTTGGCATAAGCTATTAAAGACCAGAGAGTCTACAAGAAGTATTGGTTAACCTTTGCGCATATAAATTAGTTAAAATGTTTAAAGTGCGGAGGTTTTATGCAAATATAGAATGTAAATAACAAAATAGAACAGATAAATATTAAAAATAGATGCCAAATCACACAAACAAGATAAAAAACACATAAAAATAACCGTTAAAATTTTAAGCAGATAAACAATAACAGTAAATACAGCAACACACATGGCTAAACATACGATCATCACATTGAAGGGATTTAAAGCGAGAAATCGCAAACATGAAAGAAAATGAAAGATTACAAAAAGCCATAGAGGCAACAATTACTGCGGGCTATCAACTTGACAATGAAGCTTTTAACTACTTATGCCACAGCTGTGAAGGGATGGATCCACTTGCAGTAATGAACATGGTATTTCATGAAATAAACAATTTAAAAGAAAAGCCCTTCTTTATAGAAAAAAATTTTTTAGAAAACATGGTTAAACAACTAACCCAAACACACCAAGCAGCTCAAGCAACCCAGAGCGGAAAAAACCAATTCGCCAGTCAAACATCAAAAAACGCAAACCCTACAGAAGCAGAACAAAGAACTCAATACACTAAAACACAACAACCGCAATTTAAACCACTACCTATCATTGACGAAAATATTTTTTATCCCTACGCAAAATACATCCCCTCAGAGTTGAAAATTCTTGAAGACGCAACAGGCAAACTTACCTCAAATGGAACCCTTGAGGAATATATAACGCTTTTTCAAGACCGTTATAAACGTATAGAAAAAATTCTACGCCAAAGAATAGATGTCAAGGCAGCAACACCAATCCGAGAAGCTTTAAAATCGCAACCGAAAACTAAACTAAAAATTATTTGTATGTTAACCGAAAAAAAAGACAACAAACAACAAACCATACTTTCTGTAGAAGACCTCGACAGTAATGCAACTGTACTAGTGCCAAACAAAGCCCCAGACGAAGTGAAAAAAAAAGCACTACAAATTCTGCCAGATCAAGTTATCTGCATTGCAGTAATAAAAACTAAAAGTAACCTGTTTCTAGCTGAAGATATAATATTTCCCGATGTTGGACAAAAAACTATACAAAAAGCACAAGAACCAGTCTATGCGGTACTCACATCTGATATCCATGTGGGCAGTACAAAATTTAACAAAGAAGCGTTCAAAAAATTTATTCTTTGGCTTAAAGGTAAATACGGAACATCTGAAATGAGAAAAATCGCGGGATACGTAAAATATCTCTTAGTGGCAGGAGACATTGTTGACGGTGTAGGAATTTACCCGGGTCAACAATTTGAACTAACAATTCGCGATGTTCATAAACAATATGATTTTGCCATTAAATATTTAGAAAAAATTCCAAACTACATAGAAATCGTGTTGGCACCGGGAAACCATGACACTTCAAGAAAAGCCCTTCCACAACCAGCTATTCCATCAGACTATTTAACAGCAATCGAGGGCAAAACTAACATTCATTCAGTTGGAAACCCATGTTTAGTAAACATTCACGGTATCAACGTACTCATGGACCATGGAAGAAGCTTAGACGACATTATAGCAGTCGTTCCAGGAATGAGCCATACTCACCCAGAAAAATCAATGCGGCTACTTCTACAAGGTCGTCATCTAGCACCGGTATATGGTGGAAAAACCATGCTTTCTCCAGAAAACAGAGACTATCTAGTTATTGACAAAGTTCCAGACATCTTACACGCAGGTCATGTTCATGTTTTAGGTTACTGCAATTACAAAGGTGTTCTAGTTGTTAACTCTGGCGGATGGCAAGAACAAACAGACTATATGGAAAAATTAGGTTTAGTACCAACCCCAGGAAAAGTGCCAGTAATAAATTTGATGACCATGGAAATAACAGTGTTAGATTTCAAAACAGAAAATTAAATATTATACATAGGTGTGATTAGTGTTTGGTGGCAGGCATGTGTTTTGTTAGTGTACAGGTGGGTGTTTGTGTTTTAACCTGAATTCTCATCAAAATTATAGCATACAAGGCTGATTTTTGTTCACCATATTTTGTTATATAATATTTATTCTGTTTCATCATCGTGTTTTTTTATGCA
>WQSY01000151.1 GCA_009787585.1 Candidatus Bathycorpusculum sp.
AATGTTTTATTGTAATATTTTGAAATTACTTTGGTGTGAAAAAGAAGTGGCTAAACTCGTCAAAAGCAATTTGCCCTTTTCGTTAAGTTAATGACATTGGTATCTTAGGCAGTTTTTATTCTGCCATATCTTTTTCTTTTTCTAACTCTGTAAATTCTGCTTCATCAATTGGCACCTCAGGCATTGACTCCTGTATTAAAGAGGTCATCTGAGGTTCTAAAGCTTCACTGTTTGAGGAGTGTAGCATTGCTTTTATTTCCTGCACTAAAGATGACGTTTGTATGGTTTCCGAAGGGTTCGTTATAGGTTTTATTATTTTTCTTGCATGTGTAATATAGCCCGTGTGACCTGTCATGAGGGTTTGTGGACGGGTTTTTCCACGTTCAACTTGCATGGCACGCATTAAAAGTTCTATAGTTTCAATGAAAACAAAATTGTTTTCCCGCAGAGCTTCAGTTGTTTTAACAACTTGATCAATAGTTGGACTAAAAGAAACTAGAGTTCCCGACGGTTTTAACGCCTCATAAGCGTGAGGCACAACTAGCCAAGGAGTTGCTAGGTCTAAAATAACTGCGTCAACATCTCTTTCTTCTATGCCTAAAGTAACATCACCACTTTTCATCTCTACATGATCAATTAGTTTTGAACGCTGCAAATTTTTAGCTGCGTTTTTCTGAAACTCGTTTCGCAATTCATAAGTGTAAACTTTTCCCGTTGAACCAACATAATGTGCCAATGCAGATGTTAATGAAGCAGTCCCTGTTCCAGACTCAACAACACGACTGCCCGGGCCAATACCGCTAAACATTACAATTGCAGCCGCATCTTTTGGATATACAATTTGAGTATTTCGACTACTCTTCATAATATAATCCGTAAGCTGCGGTTTAAGAGTTGTAAACATTACCCCTAAACTGCTCTTAATTGGTTCTCCATACTCTTTACCAATTAACTCATCAAATTTAATAAACCCCTTATGAGTATGAAACGTCTGCCCAGCCTCAACTTTTAACATATACGTTCGACGAGCATCTAAGTAAATTAGCGCATAATCGCCTGATTGAATTTTTTCGTTAACCAAAGACAGTTCCTCTATTTTCACAACAAAATAGTAACCTCAAATTTAAGCTTTGAAACATAAAACTCTACTTTAACCCGTTAAACCCGCACTCTAAGAACATGTTTATCAAAAAATGTTACAAGTAATAACCGATGGTTAACTTTTTTTTGCTTAAAATCACCGTTGATAATTATCTATTTGCTGCTATGAAAACGATACTGGTGCTCTTCTGTTCTATAGCTACATACCTTTTGTTTAAGAAGGTCTGTTTTCTCTATTTGCCTTGTATTTCTATCTTTTATGGTTGAAAAATAAAAAATGCTTATATCTTGACTTTGTGTCTATATTAGGATTATAAACATAGAGAGGCTCTGTGAGTTATGGAATTTTGTCCGAATTGTGATTGTCGTCTTGAACCTCGAAAAATTGATGAACAAGTAGTTCTTGCTTGTTCTAAATGTGCTTACACTAAGCAGGCTAGTAGTAATAGGGCTCAAGCAAAAGTAGTCAAAGTTATTCAACCTGCAACTCAACCCTTCATGACCGTTGTAACAGCTGAGGATTCAAAAATCAGCACTATGTCAACTATAAAGATGAAATGTGATAAATGCGGTAATACCGAATGCTTTGTTTGGCAAGTTCAAACTCGCGGCGGTGATGAGGCCTCAACACAGTTTATGCGGTGCACAAAATGCGGCTACACATTTAGAGAATACACCTAAGAACTGGCTATATGTCTTGTGTCTTTAGAAAAACATTAAAAGCATGAATGATATTAAAATTATGGAGGATCATTATGCCAAGCAAACAAAGTAAACCTTTAACAAAGAAAGAAAAAGATGAAAAAAGAAAGGCAAAAAAAGCAAAAGGTAGTAAAACACAGACTAGTTAAACTTTGTTTTTTTGCTTTTTCACACTTATTTTTTCTTTTATAAAACTGTAAACTTTTCATTTAATGCCTAATGATGGAAAATGTTAATTAATTAATTGTAAAGTAGTGTTATAAGTGAAAAGTGTATGTCTAAGAATTTGCCGTACTGGTTTATTCGAGAAGGAGAAAAGCTTATTCAATGTAGCAAAGCAGATTTTGATCAAGCCGTCCGCGAAGGTAAAAGCGTTAAATATCGTACTTATGCCAATAAACGCGCGGAACGTACTGCTGACCTCCTTGAAGAATCGCGTATGAGGCTGTTAAATAATCCTCAAATACCTACAAAATTTAGACAAACTTTAACTGATCCTGTAAAAGTTGTTCAAGTTCAAGTAATTGATGTGGCTGACCCTGAGTTTTGGAATAAAGAAGCACGAAACCCCAAATATCAAACATTTTTAAACGAAAATAAATAAGTACAACCGTAACTTGCTAGTTTTGTGCCTATGTTTTGTGTTTAAGAAATATTTTAGTCGTAGAATAAAGTGTAAATTTTATTTTGAAGGTTTTAAATACAATTTATGATGCAGTTAACATATGACGTAACGTAGTTTTGAGATTTTCGAGTTAAATGTTAAATTACGATAGAATATGCCTTAAAACAAGCACCTATGGCACAAAAAAGTAAAGTCACGGTCTCAAATATTTCAAAGAGCAATACAAACGATCAGATCTTGGATTTATTATGAATCATGGGTTTAACTCGTATGATTTACTCTTAGCGTTAAAAAAGGCGAGTATTCATTATATTGCGCCTTTGATGAAAATTCTAAGTTTTGCCGCCGACTATATCGTTGTAGAGTGTGTTTGAGTATGGTAAGAAGAAAAAGAAGCCAGGTAGGGTCGTATGATTGGTTTTGGTAGGGTATGTTGTGGTGAGTATGAGTTTCTGTATTTGTTTAAGGATCCTGGTTTGGGTAGGGTTGTTGAGGAGCATTTGCTTGGGTTGGTGTTTAGGGAAAAGTTGTCTTTGGAGGAGTATAAATTTGAGCAGGAGTCGGTGGGGTGGTGTCTATTGGGGAGGTGTTGTACTTGCTTTCCAAGAGACAATGATTGTTGAGACAAGTGGTCAAGAGTATTTGTGTGCTTTGCCGAAAAAAACTGGCGAGATATATAGCAAAGTGAATAGACATTGGCGTGTTTTTCATGCCGTAACAAGATTCAATCCTGAAAAATTATGGAAAATAGAACCCTATTTTAAGCAATAACCA
>WQSY01000152.1 GCA_009787585.1 Candidatus Bathycorpusculum sp.
GTATAATTCTAAGCGACGAGCTGTTAAATGGCAGTTTACCACAGCTGATGCAAGAATCAAACTACACAAATTATATCCAGTGTTTTAGACAGGTTGATGTAGTAGCAGCATTAGTAACCCTTTGTCAGTGGAATAGTTTTGTATTTTCTAGAGTTGTCTCTTTGTGTTTTTAGGAAGGGTTAAATGTCAAGGTCACAAATGATATTTTATTAATCCGTAAAGTTGGTTACTAAAATGCAATTCACTAAATCAGAAAGGGCCTTTGTTTCAGTTGACCCAAGTAAATGTATCGGCTGTGGGCTCTGTGAGTTCGCTTGCACTATGGAGCAAGGTGAACAAGTTTGGAACCCGGTCTGTTCAAAAATCCGTGTTGTTCGTATGGCGCCTGTGTTCAATTTTGCCTTATCCTGTCGTGGTTGTGATGATGCAAAATGTGTAAAGTCATGTCCTGAAAAGGCAATAACTCAGTCAGAGTCTAATCAGCTGTTGATTATCGATGAAAAGAAATGTAAAGGATGTGATTGGTGTGTTCAAGCTTGCCCGCGTGGTGGAATTACAATACATACTGGTACTGGAAAAGCTATCTCATGTAACTTGTGTGATGGCGAACCAAAATGTGTTGATTTTTGTCCTGAAAACGCTCTAGAAATTGTGCACTCTGACGAAGAAGCCGACAAACGTTTCAACGATGCAATAGAAAATTTGCCTGCTACAATTGAAAAATTAGCAATACAAATAAAAAATAAAGAATGGAAACCTCTACTAATCGCTTCAGAACAACGTGCACAAATAATCACTGAAAAACTACAAAACTTTAATAAAAAATCAACAGAAAAACAACACAAATAACTCTCTTCTTTAGATTTTTCTAAACTTTTGCCTGCATGAATAACGCATGAGACCGTTTATGTTTTTTTAGTTATGTTTTTATTGTTTTTTGCCATTAGACAGATAAGTAGCTGGTTACATTTAGGTCATAATATTACTATAAACAGTGATAGACTGTGATGGAGAACAGAACTTTGCGTGAAAATCCCTTTGATTTGTTTCGTCAAGAATGTCGCGCCGTGTTAGCGCAAGCACTAACAAAAGCTTTTCCAGAAGTCTCTTCATCATTTATTATTAATTTAAATAAAACTCCTTTGCTTGAGTTAGGTCAACTTGCTTCTTCTATTAGTTTTGAGTTGGCAAAAAAACTAGATTTTAAACCTCTTGTAGTAGCTGAGAAGCTTGTTGAGTCTATTGATAAGTCACAGTTTGATTTAATTGAAAAAGTTTCCACTGCAGGTGTAGGCTACATTAATTTTTATGTAAACTTTCCTAAATTTTCACAGTTAACCTTGAAAGTTATTAAAGACAAAAATACAAATTATGGTTATATAAAAACTGAAAATCCTGCAAAAATCATTGTTGAACACACAAGTGTTAACCCTTTGCATCCTATTCATATTGGGCAAGCTAGAAATCCAATAATAGGTGACACACTTGCAAGCATTCTTAGACTGCGTGGTCACGACATTTCAACGCATTACTATATTGATGATGTGGGACGCCAATCTAGTGTTGTTGCTTATGGTTACCAAAAACTGGGTAAACCCCGTTCCGCAGAGAAACCTGACTTGTTTGTAGGAGAAATCTACACTGTTACGTGTTGTATAGTGGAAATTGATCGCCTCAAAAAAGCAAAAAACAAAATAGACTCAGCAGTAACTGTTGACGATGTAAAGATTGCTCAGGAACTTGATGAATGGCTCACCATAGCTGTGGAATTAAAAGAAAAATATCCTGTGCTCTTTGAGGACTTGATGGGCAGAATTAGTAAAGATGAAAATCCTGAAGAAGAAATAAACAGTTTGAACCGTCGTTATGAGGCCGGTGAACCTGTAGCTAGGCAGCTTATACGTGAAGTTAGTGACTTGTGCCTTGATGGTTTTCGTCAAACGCAAAGCCGCGTTTCTGTATTTTATGATTCATGGGATTGGGAAAGTGACTTTGTCTGGAGTGGTCAAGTCACAAAAGCTGTAACTCAGCTTCAAGCTTCACCTTTTCTATATTTTGAAAATAACGTTTGGGCATTTAACGCTGATAAAGCCGCTAACTTTCTTAAACTTAAATCTAAACTAGGGCTAAAGGAAAACCATGAAATTCCGTCTCTAACACTTATGCGCGCTGATGGCACAACTCTTTACACAACGCGTGATGTTGCCTATAGCATCTGGAAATTTCAACGTGCAGAAAAAGTTATAAACGTTATAGGTATGGAGCAATCCTTAGCACAGTTGCAACTTAAACTGGCGTTGTATGCCTTAGGTTACAGTAAAGAAGCTGACAACTTTACACATTTTGCATATAACCTTGTTGCATTACCCGGTTATAAAATGAGTAGCCGACGAGGGCACTATATCACTTTTGACCAAGTTCTAGATGAGGCAATCGAACGGGCTTATCAAGAGGTCTGCAAACGCTCCCCAATGTTTAGTGAAGAAGAAAAACGTGATATAGCTAAATTTGTAGGTATCGGCGCGGTTCGATACGCCCTTATAGATGTAGACCCAAGTAAACAAGTTCTATTCACTTGGGATCGTGTGCTTAATTTTGAAACCAATAGCGCACCGTACGTACAATATACACATGCAAGAGCCTGCAGTATTCTGAGAAAAGCAACAGACATCCCACGTGTTCCCGTAGCCTATAATCTGTTAACTGAAAAGCTTGAGCAAGAACTCATTTTGCAGCTTTCCAGTTTTCCTGATATGTTCATAGAAGCGGCAGAATATCTAAAACCCGCTGCGATAGCAGACTATGCAAACACACTCGCAGACAAATTCAACACTTTCTATGGCGCTCTACCTGTCATCAAAGCTGAAACCCCTGAACTTTGTAGTGCCCGAATAGCTCTAACTGATGCTATACGAACTGTATTGAGCAACGCCTTGTCACTTATAGGTGTGGTCGCACCAGAACGTATGTAACCTTTTTCTTATGTCTATAACTTACAAGTTTATTGCGCGCAGATTTGTAATGGCCTATTTGTTGTAAATTGATTGCCAAATGAACTACATGTCATGGTTACACGCCGATTGCATGAATGTTGAGTAAGCAGTCGTTAGATTATGGCGTTATTTGTTGATTGATTCTTAAAATAGGCTAGGTGTATATGTATGTTTTGC
>WQSY01000153.1 GCA_009787585.1 Candidatus Bathycorpusculum sp.
TATCTGTTGGGGCTGTATTTATTATGGCAAATGCTGATGTTAATGGTGATGGTGTTTTTAATCGTGCTGACCAGACTCGTTTTAATCAGTATTTTTCTGGAATTGATCCTAGTCCATTAGGGTTTAAGTGAGGTGTGATGTGTGAATATTGAGTTGATCTGCTCATGTTTCCCTTTTTCTTTTTTTTATGTGTTTATAGCCTTTATGTAAGGTTGTGTTTTTGGTGATGTGTTTGTTAAAGCGAAAGTCTAATATGGTAAGTAAAATCTTTTAAGAGTGGTATTCTTTTGATTTGTTATTAGATCTTAGGTGTGATTAGTGTTTGGTGGTGGGTCATGTATTTTGTTAGTGTACAGGTGGGTGTTTGTGTTTTAAGTATTGAAGAAATATATCATTTATAATACACGCTTAAGAATAGTGGATACTCAAATAATTACACCTAAGTTCTATTATGTTATTTGTTAGATGGTTTTTAGTTGTTCTGCGAGCTTTTCTGTGTTATTAAATATGGTACAGTGACCTTGTTGGGGGAAAATTTCCAAGTGTGCTTTTTTGATTTTGTTGGCTATGTTGTATGCGTTTTTTGTGGGGCAGGTTTTGTCTTCTGTTCCTTGCCATATCCATAGCTTGTTATTGTCGTTATTGTTGATTTGTTTGAAAGGGAGGTTCCAGGGTTTTAGGAAGAGTTTGTGTTCTTCAAGTATGGTTTTTGTGCTGTTGTTTTGTCGGAAGGCTTCGGTTATTGATTGATGCATTAAGCTGTTCCATGTGGGGTTGGTGAAAAATGTTCGGTCTTGGCTTGAGTATGTGCGGAGCATTTGTTGGTCTTGGTTTGTGTGTAGAAATGCCTCTGGGCTGCCTGCTCTGAGTACGGCTCGGCGCATATTGCGCATGGCTATTTCACCTATGAAGGGGAGTTTCATTACATATTTGGCAAATGGTATATTGTTGTGTGCAGTTGAGGCGTCAAAGGGTAAGTCAGGGGTTCCTGCAATTACACCGTGGGTGGCTCTTTTAGGAAAACATGTTATATATGCAAGTGCAAATACACCGCCTCCTGACCAGCCTAAAATGTTGAATTGTTCTATGCCTAAATGGTCGGCTAAAAAGTTTATGTCGTTGTTTAGGTCTTGTATGTTTTTTCGGGGTTTGTAGGTGGATAAGCCGTATCCTGGACGGTCAATTGCTATGAGTTGGAGGTTTCCTTTTATAGCTAATTGTTTTAGAAGGTATACTTCAAGACGGCTACTTGCGGTGCCGTGAAAATATATAATAGGGGTACCGATGCCTATTGTAGCGTACCCAAGGTTGCGTCCATCAGGTAATGTGACTGTTTGACTGCCCAATTTTTCCTCACTTGTTATTATTGTTTATTTTTAAACTATTTTTTCTTTTAGATTTCTAATGTTGGTAACTGCAAATGGTACTATCATTTCTTGTCTGCTTAAGCCTCCATGTTGTCCTAAGTAGTCAATTTTTCTTTCTTGAAGGTCTTTAAACCATATTGTTTGGTTGTTATAGGGTAAAATTAGTAGGTTTCCTGCTCTTTCAAAAAAACCCTTGCTTACTTGGTCTATGCCAAATAGACCGTTTTTTGTTGCTTCTAATGTTTCAATTATTTGGGCTTTCTCACCAATTTTTTTGTGTAACCACTGTTTTGTTTCAGCAAGTTTTTTCTCTTCTATGTGTAGAAAAATCTCTCTATAGCTTCCTGTAGGTGCAATTGGTTCTTGATTTGCTCCAATTTGTAGATTTAGAGCTGTTTTTGTGAGATAAACTGTTTTTTTAGTATCTATGTCAATGCCACCGTGGTCAGCCGTTAATAGTAGTAGCGTATCTTTGGCTGTTTTAGGATCTAATTTTTGTACTAACTCTTTGTTTAACAAATATGTAATGTTGGTTAATTCGGTGTAGTACTGCTCACTATTTGGTCCATATTTATGGGATAGGGTGTCGGGCGTGTCTATGTGTACAAAAAAGTATGCTGATTTGTCTTTGTTTGCTTCTAAATTTTTTCGTAATCCAACAATTAGGTCAGATGTTTTTAGCGCAGGGGTTATGGTGCTTCCTTGAAAAATCGTTTTTGAACAAGCACAAAACGCGCTGACAATGTTTGTGTGTGTATATGTCTGGATTTCTTTTTCCCTTAAAGTGGTGTGGATTGTTTTTCCTTTCAGTAGGAGACTGTTTGGTTTAAGATCTTCTTCTATGGCTGTTTTTTGTGTTTTTGGGTTTATACATTCATAATTTAGAGAGTTTATTATTCCAATGTTTTTTAGGTAGATAAAGTGTTCAAAGAGGCCGTGTTCTTGAGGGGTTAGTCCGGTGTTTAGGGTTGTTAATGCATTGGTTGTCTGTGATGGAAAAACGCTGGTTAAGGGTTGGATTATGCCTTTGTTGTTTAGGTTTGTTAAGAATTGATCATTGTTTTGTTGATTTAAAAATTGGTTGTACCCTAAGCCGTCTATTACAAGGAGTATGACTTTTTTATTATGTTCTGCTGTGTCTCTGTGGAAGGTTTTTGGCTTATTGCAATTGTTGTTGTTTATTTCAAGGATTTCTTTTAGTAGGTCGGGTATATTTGAGATGCAGTTGTCTTGGTATTGAGGGTAGGTGAAGTGGGGATTGTTTTCTTTTTTTGTGATTGGGTGAGATTGTTGGGGTTGTAGCAATGCTTTTGGTCCTGTTGTTTATGTATTTGGTGAGTTCATTAATAATTATAAACTTTTTCTTAACTCAAGTTAAACATAAGTTGATTTGCTTTTTGCTGAAACCACTCTTTATGCCTATTTAACCCGCAGTTAACTTTAACTTGACCATAACCAATTATTCTAGTTTTTAACTGATCAAATTGTTGTTGCGTGATGTTAGTAACTGTTGAAAAAACTAAGTATATTGTTGTTCCATTGAAATTTCAAAAATAATCAGGGTTTATTTTAGCAAATAATAACACACCAACTCTTGAGCAGGCGTTTATTTTTTCATGGAACTCTCTCTTTTGGGAGATACGTGTTAAATATCTATCGTGGGTTTTGTCCGGTGAGGACTCCGGGACCCCACGTCAATTGCATGAGTTTTTTTGATGTGGCGAACTAGCTTTGAGGTTTTTTGGAAAAACTATTTTACTATATTGACAGGATTTGCTCGAGATATTTTG
>WQSY01000154.1 GCA_009787585.1 Candidatus Bathycorpusculum sp.
GTGGCTAGATTTAAGGTTTATGGTTGAATTTTAAAAATAGGCTTAAATTAAGCGTAAAACTGTTGACATAGGCGTAAAAAATGCTAAGTTCAGGTTAAAAATACTGGTGAATACGTATTTTCCTTATGTTATACCCTTTGCAGTGTTGTCTCTTAGTTTATTAGATGATCCTTGTTGTGGCGAATGGTTTTAGTTTATCTACAACAATATTTCTTTGTGAAAAAGCGTGCCTTTGATTTCCAGTTTTGACCCATGGCAAAGTGGTTTGTGTACGTGTCCACAAAAATTGACTTTTAATCCTTATACGGGATGTGATCATAAATGTATTTACTGTTATGCGACAAGTTACATTGTGAGTTTTAATGAGTGTAAACCCAAAAAAGATTTACTAGAACGACTGCGTTGTGAGGCTCCAAAGCTTAGAGGTGAGCTTGTTTCGCTTTCTAACAGTTCTGACCCCTACCCCAAGGCTGAGCAGTACACTGGTCTTACTAGACAATGTCTTGAGGTTCTTGTTAAAAGTAATTGTCGTATACAAATAATTACTAAAAGTAACCTTATCGTTCGAGATGATGACCTGCTAAAACAGGTTCCCTCAACTGTGGCCTTTACTATAACAACTGATGATGATCAACTTGCAAAAACACTTGAACCCAACGCGCCCTCACCTAGTCACCGTTTAAATGCTGCCCAAGATCTAATCCGGCAAGGAATACCTGTCTCCATACGTATAGATCCTATAATCCCCTTTGTTAATGATCAACCGCAAAAACTAATTAAAACTCTTGCAGCCATAGGTGTTAAACATGTAACCTGTTCAACTTATAAGGTAAAACCTGACAATTGGAAACGACTCTCAACATCCTTGAGGGATATCGCAGAAAAACTTGAACCTCTTTACTTTAAAGAAGGCGAACGTGTTGGTGGAAACATTTTGTTACATAGAGACTTGAGAATGAAAATTTTAAAAAATGTTCGAGATCTAGCTGATGAAAAAGGACTAAAATTTGGTTGCTGCCGTGAGGGCTTAGAACGCTTAAACACTGCCTCATGTGATGGCTCATGGCTTTTACCTGCCTTAGGAGTGTAATAACGTATGGTTCAAAGCCGCGTGGTTATGCTTATTGACTTTGACTATTTTTTTGCTCAATGTGAAGAGCTACGTAACCCGGTTATTAAAAATAAACCCGTGGTGGTTGGTGTTTACTCTGGACGCACTGAGGATAGTGGCGCCGTATCTACTAGTAATTATATTGCTCGTAAATATGGTGTAAAATCTGGTATTCCTCTCTTTTTAGCTAAACGAAGCTTAGAAGGCACTGATGCAGTATTTCTTCCTGTTGATCACAAATACTATACTCAAATTAGTGATAATATTATGCAGATCCTTAGCGTCTATGCTAGTAGCCTTGAGCAGGTTAGCGTTGATGAGGCATATCTAGATGTTACGGTGCAAGTAAGTGGCAGTTTTGAAAATGCCTGTTTGTATGCTCAAAAAATTAAGCAAGATATTAAAACACAAGTTGGGCTTTCTTTAACGATAGGTGTTGGGCCAAATAAGCTTGTTGCTAAAATTGCCTGTGATAGCCAAAAACCTGACGGGTTAACTATTGTTAAGCCTGAAGAGGCTGCAAACTTTTTTGCTATATTACCTGTGAACCGTCTATTGGGTGTAGGCAAAAAAACTTTTGCTCGTATGGAACAAATGGGTATAAAAACAATTGGTGATCTTGCTAAATTTGACATACAACGTCTTGTTTCAATGTTTGGCAAAGTTTTAGGTCTTTATTTTCATAATGCTGCAAATGCAATTGATAATGAACCCGTTGTTTTCACAGGTGAGGCGGAGTCTATAAGTAAAATTAACACCTTAAAGCAGGATACTCGTGATTTGGAAAGTATTTTGCAGAAAACTAGTGAATTAATAGATATTATTCACAATGAGGTAATGGAGAAGGGGTATAGTTTTAAAACGATTTCCATTTATGTGGTAACTGTTGACCTGTTAAGTAAAAGTCGTTCAGTAACTCTTGAACAACCTGTAAAAGCTAAAGAAATTATCAAACGGCATGTTTGTCTGCTTTTTGAAAAGTATCTTTCTGAGTCTTCTTTAGATATTCGTCGGGTAGGCGTTAGAGTTTCAGGATTTAGCAAAGAGCAGTTACAGCAGAAACAGTTAAGTTCTTTCTTTGGATAAACAATACAAATAGTGTGGAGTTAACGAGTTGGACTATTTACAAGCTACAGTTGAACGCGTGTTTATTCTAAGATTGTATAGTGGGGAAATTGTGCATGAAACTTTGGAAGTGTTTGCTGAGAAAAATAATGTAAACAGTGCGGTGTGTCTATTTTTGGGTGGTGCGGAGAGTGAAAGTAAATTGGTGGTTGGTCCAAAGGATGGTAATGCGTTACCTGTTGAGCCTATGACTGCTCTGCTTATGGGTGTGCATGAGGGCTGTGGGGTGGGAACTATTTTTTGTAATTCTGAGGGTAAACCTAAACTTCATATGCATGGCAGTTTTGGTAGAAATGGTCATGCTGTTACGGGTTGTATGCGTGCAGGTGTTGAAATTTGGTCTATTGGTGAGGTGGTTATGTTTGAGTTATGTAGTTCTGCTAAACGTGAAAAAGATCCAAAAACTGGATTTGAGCTTTTAAAAATTTGTTAGTTTTAATTGTAATATCTTGATAGTTTGAAATATTTTGTCTGTTTATTAATAGTTTAAGGTATGTATTTAGTGTGTTAGATAGTTTGTAGGTGATGTTGCAGTATTGTGTGATGTTGTTAATATTCTTTAAATTGATCTTAACATGTATCGTATTTTTATTTCGTGTTGTCTGTGGCTATTTTTTTGGGTGGTTGTTTGTTTTTGTTGTTTTGTGCTCGCGTGTAATGGCTTGTTTTTTAGTGTATTGTTGTTATGATGATATTATAGTTTATTGTACTATTGTTGTACAGTTTATTTTTTAAAGTTTTTAACTTTACTATGCATAGTTAATTCATGTTGTTTGTGTATTTGTGTAGTTTATATCTACAGTCAGATATGCTTTGATTATGTATAAGATGTTATATGTCTGATTACATATTA
>WQSY01000155.1 GCA_009787585.1 Candidatus Bathycorpusculum sp.
CATCGCACACAATACAACAAAAACAAACACACATAAACGATATACTAGAGAACCTAAAACTAACAAACCAAACAGACCTAAAACAAAAAGACAAAACAAAATACCCCCTAAACAAGATCATCAGTATAGCGTTTTTTGCCATGACAACAGACGCAAACAACTTGTAGACATAGCCGCCTTCGCAGACATACACCACAAACAACTACAACAAATCTTCCCCCACACCAAACCACCCCCACCCACAACACCACCACACACACCTTTACCATACTAACCCCACTATCTACAAACCCTCCAAACACAATTCAACGAACTATCAAATACCCATCAAGGAGAAAAAATCAAAAAAAACACCACACAAAGACGGCAAAACCCAAAAAGACAACGGCAACAATACTCAAACACCCAACCACATAGTTAGTGTTGTTGACAACCACGACTTCTTTCTAACCCAAGAACTAGCAAAAGATAAATCAAATAAAATAACCGCCATCCCCCAACTTTTAGATAATTTAAACATTAAAGATCATACTTTAACCTATGATGCCATAGGAACACAAAAAGACATAGAAGTAAAAATACGCCAAAAACAAGCCAACTATGTCCTAGCTTTGAAAACCAACCAAAAAACCCTATACACAAATGTTAACCTATGTTTTGCGGACTCTACATTTTTAACTACCAAAACCAAGTACTTTAAAACCACACAGAAAGCAAGAGACAACATAGAGCAACGCGAGTATTGACAATCAAAAAACCTCTCCCGTTTATCTACCCAAGATAATTGGATGGACCTTAAAACTATTGTAATGACAAAAAACACCACAACAAAACCCGATGGCACTACATCGATGCAAACAAGATATTTTATTAGCAGTTTACCTTTAAATGTTAAAGAAATTGCACGCGCTATCCGCGGACATTGGCTGGTAGAGTCGGCTCATTGGCATCTAGATGTTACGTTTAGGGAGAATGCTAAGGTACTTTGGAAAAAACAGCTACATTTAATTTAAATATATTACGAAAGTTAATATTAAACTTTTTAAAAATAATGAACCTCTCAAAGTTCAAAGGCCCTATTAGCTTAAAAACAAAACGCTTCATAACCAGCTGCAACCCCATAAAATACTTGCAACAACTCTTAACACTATAAACTCTTCTTGTAACGTCAAGTTATCTCTTGAAGTCACATGGAAAAAAAGCATTCATGCGTTTGACGTGATATGCACAATGATAAACGAAACACAAATGCTAACAAGTGTACTTAAAAGCAGAGTGTAAAGATTTTGCTTGTTTTCAGCTTCTAACATTTTTAACTGAAATAGTTTATCCATCTTATCTTTTTCAGCATCACTCATTTTAAACGCTACCTAACCATGTTACCAGTTTATGGTTTGTTCTATAGATTTTTCAGGCATTTTAACATGATTAATCAATGTCTTGTGGTGTTTTTGATTTCAGCGTGGTTATTCTCAACGATTTTTAAAGCTCTGTCCAGTTCTTCTTTAGTAATAAGTTGCTGCTTGTATAGCTCTTTAAGCACACCAATCTTAAAGTTTAACTCAATGCCTTGAGAATTGGACATATAATAACCTCTTTAAAACGCCCAATGTTCTTTTTCACATAAGCCGTTGATATTAATCGCTTTTACACCACATTTCGAAGCTATATCAGGGATTCTTCCTATAGCGTTTTGTTTTTCTTCAGTTATAATTATCAACTTGTAAACATAGCTGTTGCGATAAGAAAAGCATCACCCGATGAAGTGCCTGTGCTTGTACCTGTAAATTTTAATAGCTTAGGGTGTTCATTAACTATCTTAGTTACTTCTTCTGGAATGCTTTGAGTTACTTCTAAAACTTCACATTGCTTGACAGTTAAATAGTCTCTTAGTATTTCATCTTTCTCAAGTTCGTTTGATATGTCGGAGCACGCGACAATGTTTTTCTTTCTCATAAGCTGCTCTATATTATTCCAAAGTGTTTTATGAATAGCACGATTATACATCCCTTTATCTTTTTGTTAGAATAACGAACTTGCATCAATTATGTATTTATATGGAGGCGGAAAAGTCATCTGCTCCAATGTGCCACCTCCATAAAGTAGTTGTCTACATGTTTAAGGTTAATTGATAATATTTGAGCAACATCATATTTCGAAAATACGTCTTCACAATATCCGATGTATATTGCCTTGGATAAAGCTATACTTGTTTTATCCACAGTATTTCGAGCGATGTTTGGTCTAAACGGCTCTTTTGTACCTTCCGATTTTTGTTGTTTACGTTTTTCTTTTTCGGCAAAATATTCATCACGTAACAAAGTAGTTAATGTATCATAATTGGTTTTATTGATGTAACCCAAATCTAACAATCTGCGTATAATAACCTCACGACTAACAGAAAAAATTTTAGCAACTTTTTGTATATCCTCTAACTTTGTAAAGTCATATGTATCATTGTTGATAATTGTTTTTATTGCGTCAAACGGAGCTAAAACTTCCCCTGCAACAGCATTACAAAAAACTTCTTCTTGATTTTGCAGAACTGTTTTGTCGTACATGGCATTACAAATAGAAGATGTTTTCTTGATAATATGCACTAATTCGTGAATAAGAGAGAAACTCTTAGCACGCATACTATCTTTTGTATTTATCCCAATAATAGGCATAGTATTTTTATCTTGGTAAATTGCCATAGCCCTTACTGTAGAATTATCAACACCACTGAACCCTTGAACAAATATACCCTGCTCTTCGATACGAGCGTTTAAGTATAAACCGTAGTTCCCGCAAATTTTTCTAACCACAAATTCCAAATTTACTTGTAAGAAATAGAAACTGGACACTCCATATCAAACAAACGATAGCAATCATT
>WQSY01000156.1 GCA_009787585.1 Candidatus Bathycorpusculum sp.
AAAGCAAAAACAACACCTCCCTAACAGACACCCTACCAACAAGCTTCCGCTCATGCAAACGCCTCAAAATCTTAAAATACAAACGCATAGCCAAAAACACCTCAACAAAAAAACCACACACAGCAACCACTTAAAAATGCTCATGCGACTGAATATCACATTAATTATTTGAAGCTAATGCTATCAAGGGAAAACTGAAATAATTTGGGCAAAAAAAGAAAAAAGGGGCAGGCAATAGCAATTGTTAATTGCCATTTAAACCCTGTCTACTTGATAGGCTTAGGTTTTTTATAAAGTACTCTAAACGGGTTCACTACCACTTTTTGTTAAAAGGTTTATACCCTCTTCTAATACGAACTTAGGAACTGTTTCTTGCCATCTATACAAGAATTTTACCTCATCATCTTTGTCTCTTAAATCATCTGGAAATAATTCAGGGATTTTCCCCCTTATGGGATACCAACGTAAACATTTAGAGCAAACAAGTATTCCTGAAATGATTTCATCAGCGGTTTCTTCAAAGATATGTACGTCTAAGGGGAAAAAGCCATCGGTTGGACATGCAAGTATATCTAAAAGCGCGTGATTCATTTAATTCACCTTTTGTTTTTAATTGTTTTTATATTTATGTTTTTGTTAGGAGTGATTTTATTAAGTTTTGATATTTTTCTTCGATTTTGTTCCAGGTGTATTCTTCAGCTTTTGTTCTGGCGTTTTTGCCCATGCGTTTGATTTCACCTGGGTTATCATAGAAGTATTGTATTTTATCTTTGATTGCCTCAGGATTTCTTATTGGAATTACAAAACCCTCTTTGCCATCCTCTACAAGTTCACTAGAACCGGCTCCTTCGGTAACTATTACAGGTCTATAGTATGCCATTGCCTCTAAAACAGGAATTCCAAAGCCTTCGGTCACTGAAGGTTGAACATAAACCGAACAATCATTATACACGGTTCCAATGTTGTCTATATACTCTAAAGCTGACACACCAAATGGAAGCCACATGTTTGTTCCTCGACCGACCATGGCTATTCTTCCCGAGAAATTGTGATTTTGTTTTAATTTTTGCCATGCATGCACCAGATATAGCTGTCCACGATCATTTGTATTGATACCTACATGTGTTATGCAAAAATCTTCCGAAAAACGTATAGTGTTCTCTTCAGGCAAATAACATCCAGGTGGAATAACAGCCATCGCATTCTTTAAAGAGAGCTTTGTTGAAATATAATCAGCACTAAGCTTAGAAGGACACAAAACGATGTCTGCATTTTGAATATGTTGAGAATAAACGTTCCACAAAAATGGATCAACCAAGTGAGCAACTGGATATGTCCCTAAACCATTGCGTCGTTCAAACTCTTCCACACCTAATTCAAGATTATGCGCAGAAATATCCACAATTGTTTTTGCAGGTTTCAAAAGACCCAAAGCCATTCCAAAAGGCGACCCATTGAAAAAAGCTAAATCCACCGCGCAATCTTTTAGTTCATGCGCCACCAAATAATCCCATATAAAATCCCGTGCAGTATCAGGCAACTGAAACAGTTGCGAGTTAATATCAGCCTCCGTTATTACGCGCTCTACATTTGTTACAGCGGCTAAAGCTTTTGCTTGATGGCGAGAAACATTTCCAGAACCAGTGTCCAATCCAAAATTTGTAGTAACAAAAACAGACTTGTAAAGTAAGTTATTTTGATCTAAAGTTTCAGAGTCCATATTCAAACCCTTCAAATTTTATTCAGTAAAAAAAAGACAGCTCTACTTTTAAAAAAGATGATAACTTTCTGAAACAATCCTGCCAATATAGTTAACACATGGCATACATTAAAACTTTTTTTGCTCTACTTTCTAACACAGATCAACAAATTCTTACAGACCGTCTCCGCCATTTTTATCTTATATATTCTTTTTGTATCCACTCATAACGAGGTTATTTTGCGTTTTTAAACCCTATTATAACCTGCTTCTTTAACTAAAATGTGGCAGATAGAATCAAGTTAAATAATTATATCCCACAGATTTATCCCATATGCTAAGTTGCAAATCGTCACAAAACAAGACCAATAACCAGCTAAGATTCTACAAATATAACGTAAACTGATAAAGATACTTTGTTAGAATTGTCGCGAGTTTAGTGTGTTATTGAAGTTAGAACCAGCTGGAAATCCTGCAGATCAGCGACAATTTAATGTGTTACACGCTTTAAATGTTTCCCGACAACATAGATAATTTTGCAGAGTTGATGTCATAAAAAACCGGTTTCTTTTCTCAAAAATTGCGGGTCAAGTTAAGAGATATAGAGAGTGTTTTAGGCCGTTATTTTTTGTGTACTTTTGTTTTGGGTGTTTTTAGCAGAGTATTTTTTTCTTCTTTGAGGTTTTTTTGTGTTTTGATGAGTTTTTGTGTTCTTGGGTTGTTTTTTAGAAGAGTTAGGGAGTGTGATTAAATAACTTTTACAGTTAGACATTATTTGGGGCAATATTTAGTTCATTAGCTATGAAAACCTATGCGTATATGTTGGTATAAGTCGTTTTTATCAGATATTTTGCAACTATTTTCAATGACCACTTCACGACTATAAAAGTTATTTTGTAACTATCCCTTATGGTTCTTGTTTTGGGTTGTTTGGGGAGTTTTTGGTATTCGCTTTTTATGATGCCTTCTTTTTCTAAAATTAGTAAATGTGGGCTTAGGCCTGAGTAT
>WQSY01000157.1 GCA_009787585.1 Candidatus Bathycorpusculum sp.
AGGAAAAGCTAGATAGGGTTGGGTTTGATGTGTGAGTTGTTGGTTTTAGGAAAGAAAAGTGGGTTGCCAACAGCAAAACATCGGCAGACTTTCATGAGAGGAGAAGGTAAAACTTAAGTACTCTTCAACAAAATATCTAAGATGTCCTTTCCTCGCGAAGTTATTTTATAATAAGAATATGCTCTTCCAGGTTTTAATGGTACTTGATAGTCGTTGACAATTAGTTGAGCATCCATTAGTTTAGTTAAATGATGCTCCACACTGGAAGATGGAAGCCCAGAATCCTTTTTTATCTCAGCAAACGACTTTTGACCATTATTGGCAAGATCAATCAACAGGTTAAACCTCTCAGTATTATCTAGTGCAGGAAAAACATCTAACCAATCTACTGCATTAAACGGAATTGCGCCCATATTTCTCTTAACCTCTTTTATTTATAGTATTGCAAACGTAAGGATGTAAATCCTCTTTAAATACATTTTTCCACCTAAGTACAAAACATTGTTCAACTAAACAATAAAGTGTACCTTAGATAAAGCGTGTCATCAAGAGATAAATAGACATTGCCATATATTAATATAGTTGTAAACAATATTCTCTGCATTATGACATATTCAAAAGTTACTGATGAACAACGTGACAAACAACTTGAGAAAATTGGAAATAAAAAAGAGAATCGGGTAGCCGTTTTAGGTTCTTCAGAGGCATGGCCTCTAATACATAAAATTTGTTTGGATGTTGTAAACAGCGGTTTTACTGCAGTAACTAGCAGATACAGGTACGACACGGCAATGAATAATTCACACTATCGACGTGTCAAGCAGAATCATGACGGACTAAAAATAAACGAGTTTTTAATACAAAAAGTAATCAAAAGTTGTAGTTCAGCAATCATCGTGTATACTCCCCCTAGCACTAGCTACAATGAAGCAGAATGGTGTAATAAACACAATATCCCAACACTTGGGATAAATTTTACAAGAACAATACATAGAGAAAATTACTGCGGAGATTGCATAGTTGATGAGGGAGCCGGTTTTTCTTATTGTTGTGGAGAAGGCAACACAGAAACTTGTGCAACTAAAAAGCCTTGCCCGTTTAAAGATTCTGGAATAAGTAAGAGCCAACTTGACTATTTTTTATCTAAAAATAAAAAAATGAACCTAATAAGTGTGGAAAAACTTAACAAAACAGCAAAGATAATTGACGCTTTCGCGCGTAAGAAATTAACGTTACCAAATAAATTGATACATGTTTTCCAGTTTCGTGTCGATCTATGTGAGGAAGAACATAGCAAAATAACGCAAAAACTTGCGGATTTACGTAAGGAAAATGAGGATGTCATCAATCATGTATACGAATACGTTGATCATTATTACAAACCTATAAATACCTCAGACAGAGAGTGGCTAACTAAGAAACATTCCTTAAGAATTAGACAACATTTAGGTAAAGCAAAAGAAGAACAATATGGTTCTGTATATTATTCACAAGTTGAACAGACAAAGGAAGGATTTTATCACAAACAACCATTTGGCGGTATGGCATGGTTCGAAGGAAACCTTGATAAAACTGAGAAATGGCTTCAAGAGATAGGGATGCAACGTTTACTGAGAATTCATAAAGAAGGACAAAAAGCACACATACCTCAGGAAAACATCTCTGACACAAAAATCAACGTTTTTCTAGATAAAATAAAAGTAATAGTAGATACTCCTGTTGAAAAAGAGCAACATTACGGATATTCTTTAGAGATTGAGTTATGGACTGATAAACCCCACAATATGGAAGAGATCAAACAAAAAAAGAAAAAAATATTTGAAGACTTATCGTTAGATATAGAGAAATGTGAACAAAAAATTGTGCCAGTACAAGAATTCATCTATGACTTTATAGATAAAGAGCAAGCGCTTTCATCGCAAATTAATTAACCACTACCAACAATCACCATCACCACCATTCACCACTCCAAACCCCACCCATCAACCTAACCACACCCGTAAGACGCATACTTTTTACCACAATTACGACAACAAACTGCCATCCACTTAGACATTCACACATAAGAGCAACTCAATTACACAAATTCATTAATACAAGAAACACCAAAATAAGGTCATGCCTCAAACTAGTTTATTTCCGAATTCTAACACGTTTATGAGTAATCCAAAAACAATTTTGTGCATTTCCAACGATTTAGAATAACAAATCGTCCTGCGAGCCAAACACTTAAGCTTAGTACGAAAAGCCAAATGCTTACGCTCAATTCTTTGTGCATTGCGTTTTCCCATAAACAAAACATTCGCAGGTATAGCATCACGATAGGCAAAATTATCATCAAAAAACACGGCCTCTATCTCCACCTTTAACTCTGAGAGCAAATCTAAAAGTTTTTGCAACACCTCATGCTCACGAGTACCAAAAACATACGCAATAATCTCACCCGTATTATGATTTATAGCATGCCACAACCAGCAGGGTGTTTTTTTACAGCAGACTCGTCCCCACATTTCACCCATTTCAAGACTAAC
>WQSY01000158.1 GCA_009787585.1 Candidatus Bathycorpusculum sp.
GTGTTATTTATGTGTGTAGAGCAGTTGTTTTTTTGGTGGGTATTGTTGAGAAAAAGTTGTTCTGTGTCATGTTTTTATGGGTAAGTCATGTCGTGATGGATACGATTTAAAGTAGCGTTCGTTGCAGTGCTAGTCTGTTTGGTGTTTGTGTTCATCTTTATTTTGCGGTTGCGACTTTTATGTTATGGGACAAAGAATTCTCTTCTTTCTACGGATGCTGCGGTTAGGTGAGTTAGGAGGCAGGGCAAAAGCACTTACTTTTAGAATAGGATTTTCTCAAGTATAGTAACATCAAGAGCCGCCAATGAAGCTGATTCTCAATAGACCAATGCACAGCGCCACATCCGCAAACTTTTTCACCTCAACCAAAGAAGAAACAAAATAACGAGTCTCACAACGCAAAACATTCTTCTCCAAAACACACGACTTAACCATCCCAACACTCTGAAGCTCACCCAATCTATCCTCATTGGCAACCAATCAATATCAGTTTCCAGAATTCAGGCTTTATAACATATTTCATAAAAGCAAAAACAATAGCCAACAAACATTTTTGGTTGAATAAAAGGTGTAGGTGCCGTGTACCGTTAAGGAAGTGTTACTGAATAATGTTAACAGTTATTAGGTAATGTCCATAAACTGTACATAGTACTAAAACGTTCTGTGGACTTTATTTGGTAACACTTCCTTAGAGACAAGCCCGTCTGGTTTGGAAAGGGTTTGTGCAAACCTGCCATGCCAATTCGGTAAGGCAGCGCTCTTCTATTTCATCTTCGAAACTACCGATACTGCTATATAGATTTATTAACCAGCATTGGACGTCATCAAAGTTAGAGCATAACCCGTTAAAGGTAGTGGCACATGATTCAAATGAACAATGTAACTAAATGCTTTGGTACTCAAACAGTACTATCTAACATCAGTTTTGAAGTGCACAAGGGTGAGATCTTTGGTCTGCTTGGCCCTTCTGGTGCGGGTAAAACAACTATTATTAACATTCTGACAAAACAATTAGAAGTAGATAGCGGTAGTCATCAAATTGGCGCATCACCTTTTGAGACAGGGTTAATGCTTGATGAGGACGGTTTGTATACTCGATTAAATTGTCTTGAAAACTTGAATGTGTTTGCAGGAATTTACGGAATTCCATATAAAAAATCAATGGATGCTCTAAAGAGTGTTGGACTTGTTGATGCGGCAAAAAAACCTGTCAATACCCTCTCAAAGGGTATGCGACATCGACTTGCGTTAGCAAGAGCAATTTTACACGAGCCAAAGATACTGTTTCTTGATGAGCCAACAAGTGGCCTTGATCCCGGAACAGCACGTGGGATTCATAAATTGATTCGAACACTGCGTGAGAATGGGGCTACGGTATTTTTAACTACGCACAACATGGATGAGGCTGTCAAGTTGTGCGATAGGGTGGTACTTTTACATAAGGGAACAATTGTTGAACAGGGTGTTCCTGCAGAAATTTGTGAACGTCACAATTCGGTAAAAACTGTGCCTGATTTAGAAGCTGTTTTTATAAAGATGACGGGAGTGGAATTAGAGTGAGAAGCGCAAAAGCAATTTTTATTAAACAAATGAAGGATACACTCAAAAACCGTATGGTGCTTACTCAATTTATAATCTTTCCAGTTGTGGCATTTGTTATGACAGAATTAGTGGCAAAAGCAGATGCAACTATTCCAAATAGCCTATTTGTAACAATGTTTGCTGCAATGTTTGTAGGAATGGCCCCCCTTATTATGACCAACACTGCTATTGCGGAGGATAAGGAACATAAAAGTTTACGTTTTCTTGTAATGGCGGGAGTTAAACCCTATGAATACTTGCTTGGTATCGGAGGTTTTGTCTTGTTGATTTGTTCTCTTGTATCATTTGTGTTTGGTCTTATTGGTGGTTTTACAGGTATGGAATTTGTAAAATTTGTGTCTGTGTTGATTCTTGGGTCTGTTGCATCTGCTCTAGTAGGTTCAACTATTGGCGTTTTATCTAAAAATCAACAGGCGGCTACTGCAATTGGTACACCTGTGTTTATGGTTCTTGCGTTCACTCCAATGATTGCAAATTTTAACGAAACAATTGCAAAAGTGGCAAACGTATTCTACACGCAACAAGTAAATGTTATTGTAAATGATTTTTCCACTGGTATGATAAAACCATTTTTGATAATATTGGCAAACATTGTTATCTTAACGGTCTTGTTTGTGTTGGTCTACAAGAAAAAAGGGTTAAAAATTTGAGCTCAGTAAGAAAGGAACTTGTAATAGATAGGCCAGCAATATGGCTGAGAGATTTATACAATGCTAATTGATGCCCATAAAACTTTTGTAACTATCCAGTCAATGCTGTCAACCTAACAACCGCCATACACTAAACACCTGTAAACAACACCTAAAAAAGAAAAAACCAACCAAATCTCATAAAGTGAACTTTCATTGAAGTGCAATGGAAAAACCGGTTTGCCCTGCTAACTAAACTTTTTACTTTTCACTCTACTAATTTTTAAT
>WQSY01000159.1 GCA_009787585.1 Candidatus Bathycorpusculum sp.
TTTCGTTTAGAGGTTTGTGAATTTAGAAAACAGTTATTTTGGACAAATAGAAAAGTCTAACACGAGACATGTATGTTAATTATGGATACATGGAAAAAAAACGAATATTTATATTAGTTAACCATTATAGATGGTAGGTAGGTAGCCATGATAAAAACTGAGATAACTCTTGCCCCTGTTGACGTACTTTACCAACAGACTGACAAGAGTGGCACAACTTTTCCCCGCCAACACTCAAGGGATTGTGAACAAGTTGGATAAAAACCAAATTGAACCCAATTTCATTTTACTGCTTGGTACATCAAAAGGATTGGAGTCCAGAAAAAGAATTCTGAATCTGTTACTCTCTGACGCAAAAGGCTGTAATGAAATTGCAATCCAGTTAGAGTTAAACTGGCGTACCGTATATAGACATCTAAAGCTTTTAGAAAAAGGCGAGCTCGTCAAAGTCGCTGATTTTGGGCAAAGAAAATTCTACCAAATTACACTAAAAGGCGAAAACACAATCAAACAAGCAAATAAGAAAAACACAAACTAACCCACCACAAAAAAACCACACAAAACCGCCACCTGACTAATATCTTAACCAAATCACAAACGCATAAATCGTGGTTTACAGGATATTTTTCAACATAACAACACACACCTCACCTCATAAGGATCAGTTAAAAAATAACTTGAACAAAGTTTCTAATAGAATGGGATATTTTCCAAAGATATTGCGTTATTCTGCTTTTAACGTGATCAAGTTATTTTTGAACTAATCCTAAGTGCAACTAACGTTTTTCGAAAGTATTTTTAGGCGATTTTATTTTAGGTTTTGCAGTTAGATTAATTCACACCTTTTGTCAGCTAAGTTCAAAGTTTTGCAATAGTCAAATCCAAATATTTGATATTTCACTAATACTTGAACTATTTAAGATATTTTGCGATAAATTGTATACAAGTTATGTACAAATTGTGCAAACAAATTTAAACTAACCCAAAGTAGCAAATACGGTGAAATAAGTGAGAATAAAGAGAACTTCAGGTTTAATCGCGACATTAACCCTATTATGTGTCATAGCAACATCAGGCTGCGCAAACGCAACATACGTAAATAGCGTAACGTTTTACTCGTTTTATAGCGGGTATAGTGCTAATATCAGCTACATCACTGGTGCACACGACGGGAAATATGCCGAGATCATTGGTCCAGCGGCTAATGATGGCGGACAATTACAATGCACTATGACCGCTACAAACGCCACGTCAGTTACCATTTATGCATTCGGAGTAGGCGAAGTATACATAGTCATTAATGGACAAATCTTTGGGCCATATATTAACCCCACACAGCCGATCCACATTAACGTTGGTTCTTCTTTTAGCAGTGTTGCAATAGCTGTATTTAACCCCACAGGTAGCTCACACTTATACATAGACTGCATCAGTACACCATAAACACAAAAACAAACCCGAAACCCCAACCTCCTCCCCCATTTTTAATGTTCATCCTAATCAAAAAGTCTATTAATGCATTCAAATTATTTATATTAAAAAAATTAGTAAAATAAAACCAACCTGATTAAACGTTTACTACGTGTCTTTCTCTGCTCTTTAGCCCCTTGTCACCCCACTCAATAGTCAAGTCCGCCATTTCATGCCAACATTGTTTGCATATTGGTAATCGCTCCGAACCTAACTGCATATACAATACGATATCGTTGTTTTCACACTGTTTCTTTAAGGGATTACAACACTGTTTAGCTATCAAACAGACACATCCATCCATTGATGTTTTCTCTTTTTAAAAATAGCAAATATTCACTACCAGACAGGAGGCTTACATCTGAGTAAATCAAACATAAATCAAAAGGCAACAAAGCCAAGACTTCATGTATTAGGTATTGATGCAGAAATTGACCCAGCCATTGGAAAAAAACTTAAACGGGGCATCTATGCGTCAGATCGTATCCACACCCTTGCGCTGGGTTTTCCTGGCACAGGCAAAACACGTTTTCTTCTCTCTATGATAAAACAACACATCACAAACAACGAGGGCTTTATGGTCATAAACTCACATAGCGACCTCACCCAACTCGTTCTATCTCATATTCCGCCTGAAAAATGGGACAACGTAATATACATTAATCCATGGTCGGCTTTTGAGAACAAGTATGATAACCGTGTTCTTCA
Organism: Candidatus Bathycorpusculum sp.; assembly: GCA_009787585.1. Classification (GTDB taxonomy): domain Archaea; phylum Thermoproteota; class Bathyarchaeia; order Bathyarchaeales; family Bathycorpusculaceae; genus Bathycorpusculum; species Bathycorpusculum acidaminoxidans. The sequence goes on from WQSY01000159.1 coordinate 2,179, forward strand.
AATAAATTTTTTAGAGTACAAAGACCCCTACCAAAGAGACGTAGTCGCTCGAATGTTCATGGATACCCTAGAAAAGTTGTACGAGCGCTGGTGGGGACCACGATTGGATATGATCCTTCTAAATGCGCTCTATCTATTAATGGAAAAAGAAAACGCTAAACTCCCTGACCTCTACAAAATCTTATCAGACAACGAATTCCGATATATGCTCACCACAAAATGCCGGGATAATAATGTTAGTATCTTACGAGTGAAATTCTTTGTAAATCGCACAGAAAATTAAATCAAGCTATTACTCCTGCCAGTGTAGGAATTACAACAAGCTCCCTAAGCT